>CAYXGD010000060.1:0-10738 GCA_964464425.1 uncultured Thermoplasmatales archaeon | reverse complement strand
TACAAGGGCAAGTCGATCAAGGACATCCTGGACATGACGGTCAGCGAGGCCCTCGGGTTCTTCCAGGACATCCCCAAGATCAAGCGCAAGCTCCAGACCCTGGAGGACGTCGGTCTGGGCTACATCCGGTTGGGCCAGCCCGCCCCCACCCTGTCCGGTGGCGAGGCCCAGCGGGTCAAGCTCTCCAAGGAGCTCTCCCGGCGCTCGACCGGCGACACCATGTACATCCTCGATGAGCCCACCACGGGCCTCCACGTGGCCGACGTGAAGAAGCTCTTGGAGGTCCTCCACCGCCTGGTCGACCAGGGCAACACGGTGGTCATCATCGAGCACAACCTCGACGTGATCAAGACCGCCGACTGGATCATCGACCTCGGGCCCGAGGGTGGCCAGGAGGGGGGCCGCGTGGTCGCTGCCGGACCCCCGGAGCACGTGCGCGACGAGGGCACCTACACGGGCCAGGCCCTCGGCACGGTCCTTTGATGGCACGACACGCCCCTGGGTTCCACGTTCGACGATAGGCCTGGCCAGGCCGTCACGACCCACGTCGGCCCTGGATGAGGAACCTTGATGGTCGTCCACCTCGAAGGGCCGTCGAGGGCAGGGACCCATCACCACGACCTCGGACGACCCACTGGACCCCACGCTCTTGGGACGTGTCGCCGGCCTCCGCGACGCCGTCGGTCAGCCGGGGGCCTCCTACCGGTGGGCCTTGAGCTTGGGCGTGGTCTCGTTCCTCTGCCTCGTGGGCGCCTTGGCGTCGATCGACCGGCCCGACCCCTCGGCCTGGGGTGCCCGGGCCCTGGCTGTCCTATCGTTCGGCGCCGGTGGCCTGGCCGTCTACCTCGCGGTCCATCTCGCGCGCGCCGGCGAGCTTCCGTGGGCCGCGCTCCTCCTCGGGGCTGGCGTGGGGGGGATCGCCGCGGTCGTGTTCATCGCCGCCATCGACCCGACCCTCGAGGAAGCTGGGAGCTTCCTCTACATGGGCCTCCTGTTCCTCTACTGGGTCTTCCAGCTCTACGGCGGCGTCTGGCTCCTGATCGTCAGCCTGCTGACCGCCGGGGCCGTCTCCCTGCCGGGCAGGGACCGCGAGCCAGCCACGCTGCGGCGAGCGTGGTCCTTGGCGCACGGGACCCTGGCGACGCAGACGGTGTTCCACGGGGTCGTGGGGCTCTGGCTGGTGTTCGCGGCCGGGGTGCACGCCGAGACGGCCCGGGAGGCCTACGCGAGCACGCCAGGCCCCGGACTCGTGGCCTTGATCGTCTCCGTGGCTCTCGCCGTGTGGCTTCGCTACCGCCGCGCCGACGGTTGACAGGCACCGGGGACCAGCCGGCACCTCATCGCGCCGGCGGCAGGGTGGCTGCTCGGGCAGGCGATGGGCCCGCAGCGACGGTGCCCATGAGACCTGTTCACCGTGGGTTCCCTGTGTTCGCTGTGGGCTCCCCAGCGTCCTGTGCCGGCTCGACCGGCTCCACGTCCGCTGGCGGGTTCAGCAGCCCCCAACCCAACGGGAGCATCAGCAACGAGGGCACCCAGTCGATCATGGCTCGGTAGAGGACGACACCGGCCACGGCCGTCTCCCACGGGACCCCGATCCAGGCCAGGACCCCTGCCATGGAGCCCTCGCGGATCCCAAGACCCCCGGGGACGACGGTGAACATCGCCGCGAACCCGACGGCGGCGTAGGCCAGGATGATGTGACCCGGGGGCTGGGGTGCGCCGATCGCCCAGAAGGCCAGGAACAGCAAGGTCAAGCTGGTGGCAGGCTCGAGCACCATGAACACGCCGGGCCTGGCCAGCAGCTGGGGACGAGCCCGGATGGCGCCGACCCGTTCGACGAGGACCTCGTGGACGTCCTGGACCTGCGGCCCGATGACCCCCTCCTCCATCCAGCGCCGCAGGCGCTCGACACCGAGGGAGATCCACCGCCCGGCCGGCGTCCCAAGGAGCAGGAGGACCGTGAGCGCGGCCACGACACCCAAGGCCAGGATGGTGAGCAAGCCATCCGGCGAGATCAGGCCTGGCCCGCCTGGGGTCCCGAAGACGAGGTAGAGCCCCACCACCGCCAGCGTGGGCGTGAGGAGGGCCTGGAAGGCTTGGTTGAAGATGGCCGAGGCGATCACGTCCCGGGCCCGGCCACCCCAGAGGCGGACGATCCCGACCCGGATGGTGTGGACGACCAGGCCGGCGAACCCGATGGCACGGTTGATCGCCGAGGAGACGATCCCGATGCGGACCAGGACGCC
The DNA here is from genome assembly GCA_964464425.1 of uncultured Thermoplasmatales archaeon. Taxonomy (GTDB): domain Archaea; phylum Thermoplasmatota; class SW-10-69-26; order SW-10-69-26; family SW-10-69-26; genus CAYXGD01. Next base: position 8,492 of record CAYXGD010000060.1, on the reverse strand, counting down.
TTCCTCGACATCGACGCCGAACAGGTGGCAGAAGGTGGCGAACCGCCAGCCTACCGCGGCGTAGTGGGCACCGACGACCACGAACCCGACCACGACCAGGTCGCCGCGTGCCCCCCGGAGGATCCTCCACACCCGGACCGGGTCGACGACCTGGAGCATGAGGACGACGATGCCCAGGCCCACGGTCAGGCCGAGGGCACCGCGGGTGATCGTCCCGGCATGCCGGCGGACCCGGCTGGCCTGGCGTCGGCTCACACGCCGTGAGCCCCCGCTGCCTACAGGAACGCTTCGAAGCCGTTCCGGGGCTACCTCACCGGCTGACCCGCGGCCTCACAGCACGCCGGACGCCCCGCCGAGCAGCCAGCCGGCTAGGGCGCCACCGACCACGATCCATGCAGCGTTGACCCGGAACCCGAGCGCGGCGGTGGCGGCTCCTACCGCGATGACCGCGGCCTGCCATGTGACCACGGTCCCGAGGCCCAGGCTGAGGGTCACGGCCAGCATCAGGCCGACGGCGCTGACGTTGACCGCGTCCAGGAACGCAGCGACCCAGGCCGACTCACGCATCCTCGGCACCCACGGGTTGAGCAGAGCCACGAAGAGGAAGCTCGGGGCGAAGATGGCGACGGTGGCCACGAGGGCACCCTGCCAGTGGGCCACCAGGTAACCGATGAACGTGGCCGTGGTGAGCACGGGGCCCGGCGTGAACTGGCCGAGGGCGACGGCGTCCAGCAGCTCCTCCTGGGTCAGCCAGCCGTAGCCGTGGACGAGGTCGTCCTCCAGGAAGGCGATCAGGACGTAACCGCTACCGTAGAGGACGGCGCCGACCTTGAGGAAGAAGAGCCCGAGGCGGACGAGGCTGACCGGTGTCGTGGTCGCGGTGGCCTGCATGAGCCACGCCCCGCCCGACCCGGCCGGGAGCAGCGCCGCGAGCGCCGGGGCCAGGCCCCCCTGTTCGTCGACCTTGGCGCGCAGCCGACGCCAGAGCATGCCCAGCACACCGCCGGCCAGGAGCGCGACCACGGCGTTGACGCCGAGGAGGACCGCTGCAGCGACGCCGGCACCGAGGAGGGCCAAGCCCCAGCCCTTGACCGCCGTCTTCCCCAGGCGCCAGAGCGCGCCCAGGATGACGGCGATCACCGCCGGTTTGATGCCGACCAGGAACGGGGCAAGCTCGGGCGTGGTCCCGTAGGTGACGTAGGCCCAGGCCAGGGCGGTCATCATGGCGACCGCCGGGATCAGGAAGCTGGCACCGGCAGCCAGCATGCCCGGCCAACCGGCCCGCAGGAACCCGACGTGGAGGGCCATCTCCGTGCTGTTCGGGCCCGGTATCAGGTTGGTGGCGCCCACGAGATCGAGGAAGCGCTGCCGGTCGAGCCATCCGCGTCGGTCGACGACCTCCTCCTCCATCATGGCGATATGGGCCGCCGGGCCGCCGAACCCGATGACGCCGAGCTTCAGGAAGAGCGGCACCAGCTCGCGGATGCGGCCTTCCCTGCCCTCCTCAGCCACGGGTGCTCGACCCGCGCAGGGGCCAGGCGTTCAAGAAGGCTGTCGATGGAGCCTCGAGCGGTCGATCCCTCAGACCTGACACGGGCAGCCCTTCTCGCGAAGGAGCTCGAGCTGCTGCTCGGGCCTGTCGACGTAGGCATCCTGCTCGGTGCTCCCGGTGGCCAGGTCAGGGTCCAGCGGGCTGGCGTGGTCGTACCCGCGAGCCTCCATCTCCTCGACCAAGGCCTCGTGGCGTTGGTACAGGGCGGCCAGTTTGCCGACCCAGCGCTGGGTCTCCGGGTGCTGGCGGTAGCCTTGCTTGCCCTGGGTCAGCACGTTCCAGAGGCCGTGGAGCTCCCGGTGCTCACCCAGAAGGTGCTGGCGGCACAGGCGCGACGGGTCGAGGTCCCAGATGCGCAATCCAGGCCGACAGGGACCCCCAACCCTAAGACCCTGCCCGCGTTGGCCGGACCCGATGAGCCCCCTCGACGCGGCCCAACGCTTGTCGAAGGCCGTCGACGGCCTGAGCTTCCAGGAGCCCGTGGCGTGGACCTACAACCCGCTGGCCTACGCGTGGGATGGCCACCGCCAGTACTGCGAGCTCCTCGGCCAGCAACCGCTGCCTCGCCGGGTCCTGATGGTCGGCATGAACCCTGGGCCCTGGGGCATGGGCCAGACCGGTGTGCCCTTCGGCGACGTGGACATGGTCCGCGCCATGGGGATCGAGACGGCAACCATCGAGCAACCGGCCGACGTCCGGGACGACCGGCCCATCTACGGGTTCGAGTGCCCGCGCAACGAGGTCTCCGGCAGCCGGCTCTACGGCGGCCTCCAGGACCTCTTCGGCACCCTGCCCGATGCCTACGAGCACCTCTACATCGCCAACTACGCGCCCCTGCTGTTCTTCGACGAGGATGGCGGCAACCTGACCCCGCCACGGCTGCGCAAGGCCGACCGGGAAGCCCTCTTCGAGGTGTGCGACGAGCACCTGGTGGCGCTGATCGAGCACTTCGAGCCCGAGACCGTGGTCGGGATCGGCCGGTTCGCCGAACGCCGGGCCAAGGCCTGCATGAAGCAGACCGATCACGCCGCCGAGGTGACCTACCTGCTCCATCCCAGCCCCGCCAGCCCCATGGCCAACAAGGACGGTGGAGCCTACTGGCAGGCCCAGCTGAGGGAGACGATGGAGGACGCCGGGCTAGCCGACGCGTTCGACGCCTGAGGCCCTCCCGGCCGGCGGCGCTTCACCGCCTTTCGCGCAAAGGCTAAGAGCCCCGGGCGGGCATCCCACCTCAAGGACATGACCTCCCCTTGGCTGCGAGCCGTTCTGCTGGCCGCCCTGGTCGTGCTCAGCGGCTGCACCACCCTGATCGAGGAGGTACGTGGCACGCGGGACCAGCTCCGTGAGCACGGCCCCTCGGCCGCCGCCCTCGTGTGGGAGGACCCGTTCCCCGAGCTCGTCGTGGAGATCGACTACGTCCGCCAGCTCGAGGACCGCCAGCCGCAGAGCCTGGCGCCCAGCCAGGAAGCCATCGGGATCATGAGCGACGTCCTCGAGGCTCAGACCGACAAGCGGACCGTCACGGTCCAGGACCCGACCCCGATCAGCGTCGACGATGGCAGCGAGGACAAGGTCTGGACGAGCCAGGAGATCGCCGAGCTGCGGGACCAGGTGTTCGACGCCGGTGACCCCGCGCTCCTGGGAGAGGGGGGCACGGCGTACCTGCACATCCTCTACCTGAACGGCCACCGGGAGGACGCAGCCGTCGTCGGCTTCAGCACCGGCACGTGGCTGGTCCTCTTCCCGGATCAGTACGACCCCAGCGCCGGAGCCGACCTGGGCCTGCCGGCCACCCTGCCGAACCCGGCACCGCAGAAGGTCGAGCGGTCGGTGCTCGTCCACGAGGTCGGCCACTCCCTGGGCTTGGTCAACAACGGGGCGCCGATGACCGAAGAGCGCTTGGCCCCGGACGACGCGTGCGAGTGCCACTCGGAGTTCGAGGACAGCGTGATGTACCCCTTCACCCGGAACCGGCGGGCCGTGCTCGAGTTCGCCCAGGAGAACGAGCACACGCCGTACAAGCTCGATCAGTACGACAAGGCCGACCTCGAGCGGCTCAGGGAGATCGGCCGGGGCCAAGGTTGACCACCCGGCCCCGGGGCACCGACCCGAACCTTCATCCTGGTGAGCCACCCCTAAGCCCCCTGTGGTCGACGACCCCCCGGCCTCCCTGAAGCAGCGGGCCAAGCGCCTGCCGGAGGAGCCGGGCGTCTACACGTTCCTCGACGAGGACGGCCAACCGCTCTACATCGGCAAGGCCCGCTCGCTCCGGGACCGTGTCACGAGCTACTTCTCCAGCGACCAGGGCCCGCGGATCGACCGGATGCTGGAGCAGGCCGCCGACATCGACGCGGTCCTGGTCTCCAGCGAGCAGGAAGCCTACCTGCTCGAGTCCAACCTGATCAAGGAGCAGAAGCCCAAGTACAACGTCCGCCTGACCGACGACAAGCGCTACCCCTGGATCCTGGTGAGCGACGAGGCCCACCCCCGCATCGACATCACCCGGGACCAGGACGAGGCGGGCACCTACTACGGACCGTTCCCCGACGTCTCCTCGGCCAAGGGCCTGGTCAACGTCCTGCGGGAAGCCTTCGGCATCCGCGACTGCCCCCGGGAGCTGCCCAAGGGCTGCATCAAGGAGGACATCGGCCTGTGCATGGCGCCCTGCCACCGGGAGGAGATCGAGGCGGCCTACCTCGAGAACGTGGAACGCGTCAAGGCCGTGCTCCAGGGCGACCCCCAACCGGCCATCCGGGTGCTCGAGGGGAAGATGGAACAGGCCGCCGAGGAGCTGGCCTTCGAGCGGGCCGCGAGGTTGCGCGACCGGATCAAGGGCATCGAAGGCATCCTGGAGAAGCAAGCCATCTTCGCCAGCGGCCGCCAGGACCGGGATGCCATCGCCATCGAGGCCGGGCCCGAGCGCTCGGTCGCGGTCGTCCTCCCACGGCGCGGCGGCAAGGTCGTCGACGCCCAGCACTTCCAGCTCCCCGGCGCGGCCCCGGAGGACGTGCCCGAGCTCCTGGGCCAGTTCATCGAACGGTACTACGAGCACCGGCCCCAGATCCCCCACGTGCTCCTCCTCGGGCAGCCACCCGCCAACATGGCAGAGCTGGCCGACGACCTGACCGACAGGGCTGGACGCAACGTCGAGCTGCGTGTGGCTCAACGAGGCGACGGCCGTCGCCTGGTCGAGCTGGCCCAGCGCAACGCGGCCTTCCGGTTGAGCCGCGTCCAGACCAAGCGGGGCCCGGGCCCGGGCGTGGCCGACCTCCAGGAGCAGCTCCGGCTCGACGAGCTGCCCCGCAGGATCGAGTGCGTGGACGTCAGCCACCACGGCGGGAAGGGCGTGGTCGCCAGCCTGGTGACCTTCGAGGATGGCTACCCCGAGAAGCGCGGGTACCGGACCTTCAAGATCAGCCAGGAACGCAACGACGACGTCGCCGCCATCCGGGAGGTCACCCACCGGCGCCTGCGCCGGTTGGCCAAGGAGGGCCGCGAGCTGCCGGACATCCTCCTGGTCGACGGCGGTCAGGGTCAGGTCAACGCCGCGCGGGACGCGGCCACCGAGCTGGGCCTCCAGGAGGATTTGGTCATCCTGGGGTTGGCCAAGGCCGAGGAGCAGGTCTGGAAGCCCGGTTGGAGCCACCCGATCGATCTGCCGACCAACGCTGCCGGGCTCAAGCTCCTGCAGCGGGCAAGGGATGAGGCCCACCGGGTGGCCATCCAGTACGGTCGCAAGCGCCGGCAGAAGGACCTGACCACCAGCCTGCTGGACGCGGTACCCGGCGTCGGGCCGACCCTTCGCAAGCGTCTCTTGCGCGAGATGGGCTCGGTCAAGGCGATCCGGCAGGCCAGCGAGGAGGACCTGCAGGCCGTCGACGGTGTCGGGCCTCAGCTGGCCAAGAAGCTCAAGGCTGTGCTCGCCGACGAGGCGGGGTAGGGCCCGAGATCACCGGATCAGCCGACGATCTCCGCGCACACCTCAGGGTTCACCAGGTCGTCACACCCGTGGATGTAGTAGCATCCGAACGAGCCACGGACCATGACGATCCCGTTCGTCCAGGTCCCCGGGTCGGCGGGATCGAACTGGTCCAGGTACTCCTCGATCCACGGGTTCACCTCCCCCGGCTCCCCTTCCTCGCACTGGTTGTGGACGGGATGAGCCGAGGACGTGTCGGCCATCCCGACGACGGCGGTCAGGGCGACGGGGACGGCGAGCAGGGCGATCGTCAGCGTCGTCACGGATACAGGTCGAGCTCTGGGCCGCATCGGTCGATGCCTCCAGGCGTGACAGGGCTTCACGTGCTTAAAGCGCTTCCGAGCGCCGGCGACCTCACTCGCTCCACGGTACCTCGCCCTGCTCGGGCGCCGGCTCGAACACCGGGTCGGGCAGCACCTCGAAGCTGAACGTCGCCGGTTGCTCGGCGTCGATGTAGATGCTGTAGCTGGGCTGTTCGGGGCTGGGGTGGATCCAGTCGGTGTCCTCCGGGCTCAGCACGATCTGCAGCCGGTGGCCGGCCGGGATCTCGGTGTCCATCGGGAAGAACGTGAGGGTCACCTGCTCGGGAGCGTGGTCCTCGTCGGGCATGGGCTCCCCTTGGTCGCGGCTATCGCGGTGGGCCAGGTTGAGGATGGCGTGGCCGAGCCACCTGGGTGCATCGTTGGTGCCCTCGGCATCGGGATCGTAGAGGTCGGCGACCAGGTGGCCGTCGGGTTGGTCGATGCTCACGTTGAGCGTGAGCGTGGGTTGGCCGACGATGACCGTGTCGTTGGTCAAGGGCTGGCTGGTGAACGTGAGGTTGTGCTGAGGGTCGGTGGGGCCGGCGGCCGGTGCGTCGACGCCGGCGGTCTGCTCGGCGGTCGTGAGCGGGTAGGGGCCCATGTGCAGGTGCTCGGCGTCCTGTGCGGGGGCGGTGGCGAGCAGCTGGTCGGGGCCCAGGTAGAGCTGGCGGGTCTCGGTGCCGGTGGGCGGCCACGTGGCTTCCCGGTGCCAGTTCCCACGACTGGTCTGGGCCAGGACGGCGGGCTCGTCGGTGATGCCGGTGTCCTTGCCCTTCAGGTGGTGGTCGAACCAGGCGATGAGCGTCAGGTTCCAGTCGTGACGGTCCCAGTCCTCGTTGTACGAGTTCGCGAAGGGGGCGTTGTGGGCCCACTGCCCCAGCCAAGCCTTCGAGCCGGCGGGTAGCTGGTCGAAGATGGGGATCCCGTTGTCGGGGTCGACGTTCCAGTCCTGGAAGCCGCCGACGAGGAAGACGGGGACGGTGATGTCGCCGACGTGGGCCTCGTAGTTCCGGGCGTCCCAGAAGGCGTCGTGGTCGCCGGTGGCCAGGGTCTCCCACCCGTTGGCGATGCGGTCGGCCGCGCCGGGGCAGGCAGCCTCGACGGGGCCGAGGACGTGGCCCGGGCCTTGGGCGTTGGCCGGGACCAGGGCCCAGTCGACGGCGGCCGTGTAGTAGGTGGGGAAGGCGGGACCGTGGGTGTAGCTGGCCCCGTTCACGTGGTCGTAGCGGTACATGTCGCTGATGCCTTCCATGGGCACGACCGTCTTGAGGCCCGGCGGGTCGGCGATGGCGGCCTGCCAAGGCGTGGTGCCCGGGTAGCTGATGCCGATGAGGCTCACGTTCCCGTTGGACCACTCGGCCTCGTGGTAGAACTCGACCAGCTCGTAGGCATCCTGCACCTCGGTCTCGTCGCCCAGGTGGAAGCAGCCACCGGAGTACCCGGTGCCTCGGACGCTGGCGTGGACCACGGTGTAGCCGCGCTGGACCAGCAGCTGGGTCCAGTACGCATCGGACTGATCCTGAGCTTCGGCGTCGAGGTTGCCCATGTAGGGCGACAGGTGGATGACCACCGGCGTCTTCTCGCCGTCGGTCACGTTCGGGTGGTACTCGGCGGTGTGGAGCTCGACGCCGTCGTGGCTGGGCAGGAAGGTCTCGACGATCCGGTCCAGCTCGTGGACGGGTTGGGACAGGTCGTCGAAACGGATCTCGCCGATCCTGTCGGTGGCGCCGTCGGTCGCCTGACGGTCGACGGCCTGGTCATCCAGGGCGCCCAGGCAGCCGGCCAAGGCGAGCGAGATGGCGAGCAGGAGCGGGAGCCCAGCGTGCCTCATCGCGCCCGGAGTCCGGCTAGGGGGTCATAAGGGTTCTTGGGCAGCAGCTGCACCGGTGGCCCCCCGGGAAGCCTTCTTGTGACCCTCCTGGCATCCTTGGCCCATGTCGCAGACGAGCTACTGGCTGGTCAAGGAGAGCCCATCCACCTTCTCGATCGACGAGCTCGCGGAGGCCGGCCCCACCGCTTGGGAGGGGGTCCGGAACTACGAGGCCCGGAACAACATGCAGGAGATGGCCGAGGGCGACCTCGTCCTCTACTACCACTCCGGGGCCAGCCCACCGGGCGTGGTCGGCGTGGCCAAGGTCGCCAAGGCCGCCTACCCCGACGAGACCCAGTTCGACGAGGGTAGCCCTTACCACGACGAGGACGCCACCCGTGACGACCCGACCTGGTACAACGTCGACATCGTCCACGAGGAGACCTTCCCCCGGAAGGTCAGCCTCAAGGAGATCAAGGCCGACGGCCGGTTCGACGACATGGTGCTCGTGAACCGCTCTCGGTTGTCGGTCCAGCCCGTCGAGGAGAGCGCGTTCACCGCGATCCGCGAGCTGGCGTACAAAGGCTGACAGCCATCTTGCACAGGTCTGTGCAACGTCCCCCCTGGAGCTCGAACGGTTCCACGGAAAGCATCTTCAAGTGGGACCGATCTTGTCTAGTTCGTGACCGAGGCTGGCACAGCTGCCCACGCGGACATCGCGCTCGAGCCCTCCGTGCCGGACGGGATCCCGCCCTCGGCCCAGACGGTCTACAGGACCCTGGCCATCGAGGGACCCCTGACGCACAAGGAGCTCGTGGAGCTCACGGAGATGCCGCCCCGGACCGTCCG
>CAYXGD010000059.1:0-10843 GCA_964464425.1 uncultured Thermoplasmatales archaeon | reverse complement strand
TGGATCTCGCTGGTGTCCTGGAACTCGTCGATCATCACGTAGGGCCGCTGGACCTCGGCCCGCAGCTCGTCGTCCTCCACCAGCAGCACGTAGGCCAAGCCCAGCAGGAACGAGAAGTTCAACGCGTTCTCCTGCAGAGCGAAGGTGAGGTAGCCCAGGTAGACGTCGTGGACGAAGGCCAGCAGGTCCTCGCGGTCCTGATCGAAGGCTTGCTTGGCCCAGCCGGCCTGGACCTGTTTGCCATCCCCCTCCCGGAGCTCCTCGACGGTCGGGGCCTCGGGGAGGAAGAGCTTGTTGCGGTGCCCTCCCAGCTTGCCGCGAAGCTTGGACTGGCGCCCGCCGCGGCGCTGGTTGGCCTGGTCGAAGGCTCGCATGAACGCGTCCCGGTCACCGAGCAACTCGTCGCGACCGTCCCGGTACCAGCCGTCGGCGGTGGGCAAGATCCCCTTGGCGGCCAGGTTCTTGATCAGGTCGAGCAGGTTGCCGGGATCGTGGAGGGCGGCCAGCCGGTCGGCGTGCTCGGGATGCCGCCGCCGGAACCGGTGCAGGTACCGGTCGAACAGCTCGGCCTCGAGCACCGGATCCTCGAGCACGCGGAAGTTCGGGGCCAAGGGTTCCTCGATGCCCAGGCGGCCGGGGGCCTGGAACCCGCGGCGGACGAGCAGGCGCCGGGCCATGCTGTGGAACGTGGCGATCGGGGCCTCCCGGAGCTGGTTGGCCGGGATCCCGCCCAGGTGGAGGATCCGCTCCCGCATCTCCTCGGCAGCGTTGTTGGTGAACGTGATCAGCAGCACGTCGTCCGGGGCAAGGTCCCGGACGTCGAGGATCTCCTGGTAGCGGCGGGCGATGGTGAACGTCTTGCCGGTCCCGGCGCCGGCGTCGACGAGCAGGATGCCGTCGATGGTCTCGATCAGCCGGGCCTGCTGGTCGTTGGGCTCGTGGCCGGAGCCGCCGGTGGCCAGGGTGGTCTGCTGAGGGTCGCGGTCCTGGGTCACGGCTGGTCACCGCCCAGGTGCGTGAGGATCAGGTCCGGATGGTTGGTCCCGGAGAGATCGGCCTCGCCGACCGGGAACCGGGTGCCCAGGTACGTGTTCAGGGCGTCCAGCTGCTCCTCGACGAACGCCTCGAAGGTCGCCAGGTCCTCGTGGTAGAAGGCCTCCAGCCGAAGCCGGGCCATGCCTCTGAGCAGGCTCGGCACGTTCTCGTGGACGTACTTGTGGTCCCCGACCACGTCGACGGCGGTCCCGAGGAACGCCTCGGCCAGGGGGGTGCCCAGGAGGTCGTCGGCCTCGGTGATCTCCGGCAGGTCGTGGTCCTCGATCAGGCGCCTGTAGGCATCGTAGCCGATGTCCTCGAGGATCTGCTCCTTACGCTGGCTGGTCTGCAGGGCGACGAACGCGTCACGGGAGGCCAGGTGCTCGGGGAACGGCCTCGGATGGTAGGTCAGGGTGACCGCGATGTCGTCGGCGCCGGCCTCGGCCTTGAGGGCCTCAGTGACCTGGCTGAGCAGGTGCAGGAAGCTGAACCGGAGGCCCTGGTCGCCGGTAGCGGCCCGATGGTGGGCCAGGTAGGCCGTCGGTTGGAACTGGAGCCGGTCCTCGGGGGTGGCCGACGGGGCTCGGGCTTGGGCCGCGGCCTTGGCCGTGGAGGGTTTCGAGCGTCCCGTCTTGTGGTCGACCAAGTGGTCGGGTCGGTGGATCAGGTCCACGGTGCCCTTCAGGCCCAGGTCGCGGTCCTCGAACCACCGCTCGGTCATCGGGCTCCCCAGGTCGACGCCCAGGTGCTCGGCGAACCGGTTGGTCCCGCTGGCGTGCGGGCTGGTCCGGTAGGCCTCGTAGGTGGACGGCTCGACCGGGTTGGCCTCGAGGTAGCTGATCAACGCCCCCATGCCCACCCGCAGCTCGGTGCGGACGATCGCGCGTTCCCCCGGCTCCAGGTAGGGGCCCAGGTCCTCGAGCACGAGGTCGACCAGGTCGTCCAGGTCGGCGGCCTGGACCGCCTCGAGGTGGGCCGCGCAGACCTCCGCGAAGGCATGCAAGGCGCTCCCTTTGACCAGCGCCTGGCCCTCGATGGTCTCGACCAGGCGGTCCATGTACAGGTCCCGGGGGCAGTAGGCCAACGTCGCCAACCGGGTCGGGCTGATGGTGTGCCGCGTCCGGGGCTCGACCCCGGTCGGTTCCTGCTCGAACCCGGGCCCCTCGGGCGGCGGTGGCGGGGCATGCCGCACCGCTGGCAGGTCCGAGAAGCGCTCGATGGGTCGGTCGAGGAGCTCGTGGAGGTGGAAGCAGGGGACCACCGGCTTGCCCAGCCGGGTATCCTGCACCAGGTAGAGCTGGTGCTGGCCGTTCTGGATCAACCGCTCGAACCGGGCCCGGTCCCGGGAGGCGTGGGCCTGACGGTCGGTCCACGGGTAGGCCGGGGTCTCGTTGGCCCAGTCGGTGCCCAGGCCCAGGTAGAGCACGATCGATCGGTCGACGTACGCGTTCGAGGTGGGCGAGGCCAGCAGCACCCCCTCGTCTGCCCGGTCGGTGCGCACGTCGAAGGTCTCCAGGTAGTAGGACAACGCCTGCAGGGTCGAGCGGTCCACGGGCTCGTCCTCGATGCCCAGGTCGGTGAACAGCCGGCGGAGGTCCGGGAGGCCCTGCTGGCGCCATCGAGCGTAGGCCGACAAGGCCTCGTCCAGGGTGGCGTCGCGGACCTCGTCCCAGAGATCGTTGAGACGGCCGATGCCGGCGCCGGTCAGACGGTCGATCCGTTTGTTCTCCTCACGGATGGGGAGCGGCCGGCCCAGCTCGCTGAGGAGGCCGCGCACGTGCCGGCCGCGCAGGTCGCGCCGGTCGAGCCCCGTGCGGAGCACAGCCAGGAAGGCGCGCAGGTCGCGATCCTCGGCCAGGGTGCGCTCGTGCTGGTAGGCGACTCCCTTCACGTCCAGCAGGGACTCGACCAGGGGTCTGGCCGACCCCGCGGGGTCGAGCACGATGGCGATATCCTGGGCGTTGGCGGGGGTGATCTGATCCTCCAGGGTGGCCATGATCGCACCTGTCGACGGGAACAGGTGGACCGGCGGCAGCTCGAAGCTGCCCTCCGTGAACGGGTCGATGGTGCGGTAGGTGTCGGGCAGGAGCTTTCGGTCCAGGGCCGACAGGTCGTCCTCCCCGATGACGACCACGTCCATGTCGCCAGGGATCTCGACCTGTTCCCGGGCCAGGTGCGTGTTCGGTGTCCGGGTCACGAGGTCGACGATCGTCCGAGTGGCCGGGTCGTCGAACCGATCGTAGCCAAGGATCCTGTCGGCTTGCCCGGTCTCCTCCCAGCACGCCAGGGTGTGGTCCAAGAGGTAGGCGGCCTGCTTCCATCCGAGGTCGGTCCCCCTGACGGCCTGGTGGAACAGCTCACGCCGGTCGGGCAGGTCGAGGCCCTGCCGGGCGTAGTTCATCGGGGTCACCGCGCCGTGGCCCAGCTGAGGCCCCTCGATGCGCCGGTCCAGCGCCAAGGCTAGCGGCGCATCACCGGTGAGCACGAGATCGGCCTCCCGGGTCAGCGCGTGGAGCTCATCGATCGAGCGGGCACGGCGCAGCGGCACGACGCCACCCATACGGGTACCGTGGGGTAAAGCTCCCTCCTGCAGACCGTTCGGTGTGACATCTCACGATGCCGCTGCGTCCTGCGGCGGCTCGGTGGGTTCGCTTCGAAGAGCGACTGAGAAGGTTCATGGGCCCGCCGCCTGCTGCCCGGCGCGGTCGTCATGTCCAAGTTCGAGAACATCGCGAAAGGTCTGGGTGCCGTCGTCCTCGGCTCGGTCGTCCTCGTCGCCCTGTCGTTGCTCTACTTCATCGTGACCGCGTGGATCGTCAGCTTCGGCGTGGAGCAGGCCACCGGTTCGGGGCCATCACCGGACTTCGTGGCTCTGGCTGCCGCCATCCTGACCTTCGGCGGTCTCGCCGGATCCTCGGTCCGTGGTCTGAGCACCGACAGCTCCAGCAGCGAGGTGGACGAGGAGTACGGTGGCCAAGAGGTCGCCTGACCCGGTGCAGGGCGGCGCCCCGCGCCGATCCGTTCACAACGGATGGTCCAGCCCGGCGCCCTCGGTGCTGGGTCCCTCGGCCTCGACGCGCTGGCGGACCTCAGCCTCGAGCCGTTCGGCATCGGCCTCCGGCAGGTCCAGGCGCTGGCGGACCGCCTCGAGCATCCGGGCCTCCTTGTCGGTGAGGTCCCCATCGGCCCAAGCGATGGTCAACTGCTCGCGGAACGCATCGAGCCGCTGCTCTCGGGCCATGTCCTCGGGAGCCTGGACATCGGGCAGGATCGCCGTGGTCGCCCGCTCGGCGACCTGCTGGATGGGCTGCAACAGGAGGCCGAGGGCCGCGGCGGACAGGAAGCTGAGGACATCCCCGCTCACCGGGATGACGAGCTCCAAGGCCTCGCTCACGACCAGGAACCCAGCGCCCACGATCCCAGCTAGGGTGCTGTGCTCGAGAGCGCCCTTGAGCTTGAGATCCAGGCCGAAGAGCTGGTGCCGGAGCAACGTGTAGGCCACCACCAGGGGCAGGACCGTGTCCCACAGCCCCTCGAACACGCTGGGTAGCGAGAGCTGGCCACCGCCCTGCCCTCCCAGGAACGCCCACGCGGCCAGCAGGCCCGTGACCACCGGCGCCACCATGGCGACCATGAGACGGCCGAGGACCCCGCTGCGCGCCGGGCCGCGATCCTCCAGGGTCCACACGACCCACCGACCGACCAGCAGCCCGATGGGGACCAAGGCCAGGTCGACCAGGAGGTGGCTGGCCACGAAGAACGGTCCCAGCCTCGTCAACGCAGCGGCCCCATCCCGGAGGAGCACGAGCCCCACGTCGAAGGCGCCGACCTCGAAGACGGCCAGGTGCAGTGGGGAGAGGGAGAACGCCATGGCGATCAGCAGGAACGACCGGGCCACCGGCGGGTCCACCCGTGTGGCCTCCCAGCCGAGCAGCAGGGCGACCAGGGCGTAGCTCAGGTAGGTCAACCCGGAGAACATGAACAACGGCCCCGGTTGGCCCCCGGCCCGCCACAGGCCGGGCTCCAGGATGTAGGCCAGCTCGAAGACGATGAGCGTGCCGAGCAGGACGGCGGTCGGGAGCCGGGTCTCCTCCCGGCGGACGTAGGTGTCCCGGTAGACGAACCCGAAGTGGACGGCGATGAACGGGACCGCGATGTGGAGGGCCGGGACGACGGTCTCCGCCCACCTCGTGACCTCGAGCAGCCACCCCTCCGGGGTGCCGATCGCCTGGTTGTGGAAGAGCGCGAGCGCGATGGCCAGCAGGCCGCGCACGCCCAGGAAGATGGCGAAGGCGCGGTTGACCCGGCTGCCCTCGTCGAGGCGAACGAGCCACACCGCCAGAGCGAGCAGGACCACCCCGGCGGCGATCCATGGGAGCACCGCCAGGCTCAACGCCACGGCCATCGGACCGGCTATCGTGGGCGGTGGGATGAACGTTGGCCTCGCCCGGCGGCCGGCCGGCTGGGTCAGGAAGGTGTGGCCGGCCCTCAGCGGCCCCGTCGTCATCCGCGAACGTCAGCGGGGTGAGGGCGGGCCGGCCAGACCCGCCAAGCCTGGCCTTGGGTTTAGCCTTGGTGGCCCTCAGCGGTGGAACCGCTCGTACCTGAGGGTGAACTGCGCCGTCTCGTCGGCCTCCAGGGTGGCGTCCCAGACGACGGTGTCACCGCTCGATCGGGTCGGGGCCGGCGAGGTGTCCAGCAGGTTGACGCGGTAGGTCGGGAAGACGAGCTGGGCCTGGAGGTCGACGGTCTCGCCGCTGGCCTTGTGGTTCTCCACGGTCAGACGGTAGCTGCGGGTCTCCTTGTCGGCGTCGGTCTCGATGGCCGTGAGGGTCAGCTTGGCGGTGACCTCGGTCGATCGCGCCACGGTCAGGTTGGTGGTCTGGCCGGCCGGGACGCCCTGCATGACGTCCTCACCGACCCACGTCCCGTCGCGGTAGAACCGCATGATGCCAGGCGGCAGGGGCTCGTCGAAGGTGTTCTCGACCTCGTAGCGCTCCAGCACCGTCAGGGTCTGGTCGTCGCCCCGGGTCGACCCGAAGCCGGTGGACGTGGTCACCTGGTGGTAGCGGCGGTGGATCTCCAGGTCACCGGCCCGCACCGGCAGACGGACCGTCTGGCCCTTGGTCAGGTTGATCTCGCCCTCCAGGCTGTACCGGTGGAGCTCGCCCAGAGGGACGCTGCTGCCAACCCGCACATCGTAGCTCGCGCCGCCACCGCCGTCGCCACCTGCCGCCGACTCGTAGGCCACGTCGTACCGGAACCGGTCGTCGCTGGGCTGGGCGACGACGTTGGGCTCGCCGGCCACCAGGTCCAGGCTGACGTTGGTCCACGTGTGTAGCCCGGTCAGGGTGGCGAAGAAGGTGGTTCGGCCCGAGCCCAGGTCCAGGTGGTAGTTGGGGGTCCAGCTGGGTCCCCGGGCCAGGTAGCTCACCCGGAGGGTCTGCTCGCCGCCGGGGGCCTGGGCGAGGATGCCGATCCGGCTGGCCGTCGGGTCGGCGTCGGACAGGTCCTGGCCCTTGACCTCGATGGCTTCGATCTTGCTGGCCTCGACCAGGGTCGTGTTCCCGTCGTGGGTCAGGACGATGGCCCCATCCTGGCGAGCCACGAAGGTGCCTTCGTAGGTCCGATCCTCGACGTGGACGATCAGCTCGTCCCCCAACTGCATGGGCCCGGACAGCCCCGGTGCCGCCCGGATCTCCTGGATGGGCACGGGATCATCGCCCTGGCTCTCGATGCGGATCGAGTCGGTGATGGTCGTCGTCGGGACCGGCAGCTCCAGGAGGACCTGGCCCTGGCTGGCGTTGAACGTGCGCTGGAGCTCCACGAACGCGAGGCCGTTCTGGTAGAGCGTGACCTTGTCGGCAGCATCCTTCTCTTGGCTCAGGGGGACGCTAGGCGGCCCGTCACGGGCGTTGAAGAAGGCGGCCACCGCCACGGAGGCCACCATCGCGAGCACGAGCAGGACGACAGCGGTTCTTCGGCGCATGCTGCACCATCACCTGCCGCCTTCTTGCCTTGCTCGGTCCTGTTCGGGCGGGACCGAACCGTGGGGCGGGCCCCCGGCGCTCAGAACGCCAGGGTCTCCCGGATCCCTTGCTTGATGCGTCCCACGTCGGGCATGTAGGCCTGCTCGCGGGCCAGGAGCGGCGTGATCACGTCGGGGGAGGTGATCCGCTTGACCGGCGCCATGAGGTGCAGGACGGCCTCGTCCATGATCCTGGCGCTGATCTCGCTGGCGATCCCCAGGGTCCGATGGGCCTCCTGGACGACCACGCACCGGCCGGTCTTCTTGACCGACTCGATGATCGTCTCGCTGTCCAGGGGACTGACCGTCGGCAGGTCGATGACCGTCGCCGAGATCCCGTCCTCCTCCTCGAGCTCCTGGATGGCCTGCCGGGCTCGGTAGAGCATGTGCCCGAAGGCGACCACGGTCACGTCGTCGCCCTCCTGGAGGACCTCGGCCTTGCCCAGTTCGGGCAGGTCGTCGGTGTCCTCGCTGGGGACCTCCTCGCGGAACTTCCGGTAGAGCGCCTTGGGCTCCAGGAAGATCACAGGGTCCTCGTCCCGGATGCTGGCCTTCAGGTAGGCCCACGTCTGGTACGGGCTGCGCGGGATGACGACCTGGAGGCCAGGCGTGTGGTTCCAGTAGGTCTCCCGGGACTCGCTGTGGTGCTCGAGCGCCCGCACGCCGGCGCCGTACGGCATCCGGATCGTGATGGGCATGGTGACCGCACCCTGGGTCCGCTTGCGGTACCGGGCGATGTGGGACTCGATGTGGTGGAAGGCCTGGTAGCTGAAGCCCGAGAACTGCAGCTCGGGCACCGGGGTCATGCCGCCGATGGCCAACCCGACCGAGCACCCGATGATGCCGGTCTCGGCCAGGGGCGTGTCGACGACGCGGTCCTGGCCCCACTTGCCCAGCAGGCCGTCGGTGGCGCGGAAGATCCCGCCGTCCTGACCGACGTCCTCACCGAGGACGATGACGCTGTCGTCGCGCGCCATCTCCTGGTCCAGGGCGCACTGGATGGCCTCGATCATGGTGATCTCGCCACCGCTGGCCGGCGGACCGCCGTTGTCACCCATGGTGATCACCCCACACATCGTTGGCCTCCCAGTACTCGACGAGCTCCTGCTTCTGCTTGACCAGGTAGCCAGGCATCTCGTCGAGGTGGTGGTCGAACATGGCCGCGGGGTCGCCGAGCTCGTCGGCGCGGGCCTCGAAGGCATCGACAGCCTCCTGGACCTCGTCGACGGCGGCCGCCTTCCAGACCTCGATGGTCTCGTCATCCAGCAGGCCCTTGTCCTTGAGGTACCGCTCGAACCGGTCGATCGGGTCGCGCTCACGCCAGGGCTCGACGTCCTCCTCGTCACGGTACTTGGTCGGATCGTCGGCCGTGGTGTGGACGTTCATCCGGTAGGTGATCGCCTCGATCAGGGTCGGCCCCTCACCGCGGCGGGCCCGTTCGACGGCCTCCTTGGTGACCTTGTAGACCGCCAGGATGTCGTTGCCGTCGACCTGGACACCGGGCACGCCGTACCCGATACCCTTCTGGGCGATGGTCTCGGCCTTGGTCTGCCGGGACCGGGGGACGCTGATCGCCCACTGGTTGTTCTGGCACAGGAAGATGGCCGGCGCGTCGAAGACCCCGGCGAAGTTGACCCCCTCGTGGAAGTCCCCCTCGCTGGTCGCGCCATCCCCGAAGTAGGTCAGGCACACCTCGTCGGTCCCCTTGAGCTTGCGAGCCCAGGCGATCCCGGCGCCATGGCAGATCTGGCTGGCCACGGGGATCGCGATGGGCATGTCCCGGCTGTCCTCATCCATCACGTCCATGGCTTCCTCGTAGCCGGCCGCGTAGATCAGGTCGTTCTCGAACGGGAACCCCCGCCACGTGGCCGCGGCGGTCTCCCGGAAGCTCGGGACGAACCAATCGGTGTCCCTGAGGGCGTAGATGCTGCCGAGCTGAGCGGCCTCCTGGCCCTGGACAGGCGCGAAGGTGCCGATCCGGCCTTGGCGTTGGAGCTTGAGCCGGCGCTCGTCGAAGGTGCGCACCCGGATCATCGTCCGGTAGAGCTCGCGGAGATCCTCGTCGGGGATCTCGGGTTCCAGGTCGGTGTCCAGGTTGCCCTTGTGGTCGAGCACGGAGACGTACTCGACGTCGGTGTCGACGCCGATATCGACCTTCTTGACGGGCATCCTACCGGCCTCCTGGGGCCGTGGGGGCCCCGTCGCCGGATCGACCTCCAGGGTCGGTCCCACCACGTTGGACTGGCATATCGGTGGACCAAAGGAGCTCCCCTTTATCAGCGCTCCGGCTAAGGAACCTGGCGCTGGACGGCGAGAACGCTCCGATCACCCTCTGCCGGGCCGAGCTACCCCTCGGCGGCGTCGTCGCCCATCTCCTCCGGGCCCGGTGGTCAGAGGGCCACGGCCTCGCGCACGTCGGCCTCGGAGACCTGCAGGGTGGCGACCGCTTCCCCGTCGGCCATGAGGACGGGCACCTGGTCCCCGTAGCGGTGCAGGAGCTCTGGGTCCTCGGTCACGTCGACCTCCCAGAGCGAGAACCCGATGTCGTCCTGGACGTGTCGAGCGATGGCCAGGGCCTCCTCGCACAGGGGGCAGGCCTCCCGGGTCAACAACAACAGGGTGACAGCCCGAGGATCGCCCTCGATCTCCAAGCTGAAGGCGCCGACGACCGCCAACGCCCCGGCGGCCAACGCGACCCAGCCGAGGACCTTGGAACCCCCCACCAGCTGATCGACACCTGCAGCCAGGGCTACCGTCGCTAGAACGAGCAGCAGGCCCATGGCCGCCCGGAACCGCCGGGGTGGGAGCGCGAGCACGGCCCTATCTGACCCGGTGGTAGTTCCGGTTCAGCTTGAACACGCGATCGCCGCGCTCCATCATGGTGTCGCGCCAGACCTTGATGACCACGTAGGTCAGCACCGCCAGCAGCAACGGGATCAACATCGTCAGCCAGGACAGCAGATCCCACTGGAAGAACTGGAAGTACGGGCTGATCTGGGCATCCAGGATCGGCTCGGCGAAGATGGGCCAACGGTTGTAGATCACGTTGTTGATCGAGTAGACGCTGGCCATGAACGTGTTGCCGAGCACGAACACACCGAACGCTGTCAGCAGCGGTTGCTCCTGGGGACGCTGGGCCTTGCCTCGGTCGATGAACGGCAGGATGAACACGGCCAGGATCAGCGGCGTGTGGATGCCGATCAGGCCGACAGACTTGGCGTTCATCGGTCCGATGATGGGCATCTGGACGATGCCGGTGTGCATGCCCATGTCCCAGGGCGTCCACCACTGCTGGTCCCAGAAGTGCCAGGGCTGCGTGACCCAGGCCCCCTCTGGCCCGTTCAGGAGCGTGAAATCGTTGCCCCACTTCAGGTACCCGTAGCTGAACAGCAGGTACCAGTCGGGCAGGATGACCTCCGGCTGCCCGGCAGGGTTGGCCGGGCCCTCGAGGAAGTAGGGCATGAAGGCCGAGAGGTAGAGCATGGCTGCCCCGAAGAAGCAGGTGATGACTAGGGCGCGCAGCACCTCGTGGGGCCAGAACGGGAACCCTTCGACGGCGCGCAGCTTCTTCTCTTGGCGGCGCTTCTCGTCGAGGCGTTCGGCCTCGGCCACGTATTCCTGGGTGAGGACCTTGAGGCTCATCCTGTTCCTCCTAGTGGGGCTCCGCGATGCCCTGCCACCAGACGATCGCGACGTGCGCGACAGCCGCGCCGAACGTCAGGATCGGGAGCAGGAGCACGTGTAAGATGTACATCCGCGTGACGGTCTGTTGGCCAAGCT
>CAYXGD010000058.1:0-10882 GCA_964464425.1 uncultured Thermoplasmatales archaeon | reverse complement strand
CCACGTTCTCGATCTTGATCTTTGGCTTCTCTGCGGCCATGCGGGAACTCCCTAACTGCCCTATATAAAAGGCCCCTTTTAAAACCTTTTATGAAGACGGTTCCCCCGGTCCGTCACCGTAGCAGGCCCTGCAGGCCGGGATAGGGGGTGCGAGGAGCCTGTGCGCCATGGCCTCCCGTATAGGTCGGTTGTGCTTCATGGTCGTGGGTGACACCCGAGAGGGCTTGGCTCACCCCACGGGGTCAC
Organism: uncultured Thermoplasmatales archaeon; assembly: GCA_964464425.1. Lineage (GTDB taxonomy): Archaea > Thermoplasmatota > SW-10-69-26 > SW-10-69-26 > SW-10-69-26 > CAYXGD01. The sequence goes on along the minus strand of CAYXGD010000058.1, from coordinate 10,636 downwards.
ACCCGCTCTGGACCCTGGTGACAGGAGGGTCCAACCAAGGGGGTCGACACACGCGATGAGATATGGGGTCCCCACCTACATGGGGAACGGTGACCTGGATGCCCGCCAAGGCCCCCGACCGTGACTACCTGGACACGTTCCTCCAAGGTGCCCGTTTCGCGCTCTTCGCCGTGGAAGCACGGCTGCGCGAGCGGGAGCTGGCCGACGAGGACGAGATCGAGGCGACGCTGGACGAGTTCCACGACCTCTTCCGTAACGTCCGTGGTAGCATGGAACAGGATGCGCCCTTGGTGACGTTCGCCTCGGACCCCCTGGGGAAGAACTAAACCCACCATCCCAGCTCCTGGCGCGTGGTGGCGTCAGGCGCTGGGGAGACCGGACCGCCGCGGGGCCCTCACCGGGCCAAGCGCATCAAGGACCCGGTCCACGACTTCATCCAGGTGGATCCGTACGCGGTCGACCTGATCGACCAGCCGGCCTTCCAACGGCTCCGGCTGATCCGGCAGACAGGCACCGCCCACCTCGTCTACCCGGGCGCCAACCACACCCGGTTCGAACATTCCCTTGGCGCCCACCACCTCTCCAACGTCGCAGCCGACGCGCTCGGTATCTCCCCCCAGGAGACCCGTATCCTCGGCGCGGCTGCTCTCCTCCACGATGTCGGCCACGGGCCCTTCTCCCATCTCTCGGAGGTCGTCTTCGAGGCCACCACCGGGAAGGCCCACGAGGACCTGACCGTCCAGCGCATCGACGATCATCTGGCCCCGATCCTCGAGGAGCACGGGATCCCGCCCCGGGAGGTCAAGCGCCTGGTCGTCGGCGACCACCGGCTCAAGGGCCTGGTCTCCGGCCCCCTGGACGTCGACCGGATCGACTACCTCATGCGGGATGGCCACTACACGGGCGTGGCCACGAGCGTGGACGCCCACCGGCTGATGGCCACCGTCGGCCTGCACAAGGACCGCGTCGTGCTCAGCCGGGAGGGTCAAGGGGCGGCCGAGAACCTGCTGGTCACGCGGTTCTTCATGCACTCGGCCGTCTACTTCCACCACACCTGCCGGGCCGGCGAGCTGATGCTCCAGCGCGCCATGTTCGACATGGTCGAGGCCGGGAAGCTCGACCCCCTCGAGCTTGCGGGGATGGACGACTACGCCCTGATCGCCCGCCTGCGGCACGACCCGGACGAGCCGGGCCGCATGACCCAACGGGTGCTCGACCGAGACCTCTCGAAGGTCGCTCTCGAGGTCCCCTACCGGGCCTTGGAGGACCGCTGGGTCGAGATGGTCTCCGGTAACGTCGACCGGTTGCGCGAGCTTGAGACCAACATCGCGGGACGCGCCGGCGTACCGGATCACCACGTCCAGGTCGACGCACCCACGCCGCCCTCGCTACCGGAGGTCGACGCTCCCGTCCTGGTCGGGGGGGAGGTCGAGATGCTCTCTGAGGCCTCGACCATGGTCCGGTCCCTGGCCCAAGCCCACCAGGACCACTGGCACTTCCGGGTCTACGCCCTGCCGGAGAGCAAGGAGGCGATCGCCAAAGCCGTGCCCAAGGAGCTCTCCCTCGAGCGGCCGCTGGACGAGTTCGCCTGACGGCGGGGCTCCCAGGTCTGGCTGGACAGCGAGGCCTCGTTGCGACGCGCTTGCGAACGGGTTTACATAGGTGGCAGGCATCATCCCGCCTCGAGGCTGCCATGCCCGGTCCCCTGGACACCCTGATCGACAAGGTCAAGAGCGCCGTGGCGCCCCAGCCGGGCCCCGGGGCGGAGGTCGTCACCGTCGTCTCCGGGCTTCCTCGCTCGGGCACCAGCATGATGATGAAGATGCTGGAGGCTGGTGGGATCGACCCGTTGACCGACGAGGTCCGCGAGGCCGACATCGACAACCCGAAGGGCTACTACGAGTTCGAGCGGGTCAAGAAGCTGGACAAAGGCGACACCGCCTGGGTCCCGCAGGCCCGCGGGAAGGCCGTCAAGGTCATCAGCGCCCTGCTCCGGCACCTGCCCGACGACGAGACCTACAAGGTCCTCTTCATGCGCCGAGCTCTCGACGAGGTCCTGGCCAGCCAACGCAAGATGCTCGAGCGCCGCGGTGAGCTGGATGAGGATGCCACCGACGAGGAGCTCAAGGAGCTCTTCCTCAAGCACATCGAGCACGTCCGCGCGTGGTCGGGTCCTCGCGACCACATCGAGCTGCTCGAGGTCAGCTACAACGATCTGATCGACGACCCCGAAGCTGGCGTCGAGGAGATCGACCGGTTCCTAGGTGGCGGCCTGGACACGCAGGCCATGGCCGAGATCATCGATCCCGACCTCTACCGGAACCGGAAGGAAGCGTGAACCGGGCCCAAGGCCCGGTCGCGACGTCCGATCGGGTCAGACGCTGTCCTCGACCTCGAAGTCGAGGGTGTCCCACTCCTTGGTGGAGACCTTGATCCTGAGCTTGTGAGCACCGGGCTCGATGCCGTGCCCGTCGGCGCGGACAGAGACCTCGATGCCTTTCTCGAGCTTGAACGAGTCATCCTCGTCCACCTCGGCCCCCTTGATCTCCTCGCCATCGACGTCGAAGATGATCCCGTCCACGTCCACGTGGTCGCCGTCGATGTAGACCTCGGGCGGCTCCACGATCGTGGCGGTAGCCAGGGTGTTCTTGAGCTTGAACTGGAACCCGTCGTCGGCCTCCTCGAGGCTCCCGTTCACGTAGAGCTTCTTGAGCATGAAGGATGGGACCTTCACCGTGACACCACTGGGGCAAGGAGCCCCGGCGCCTAAAAACGTGACGTTCCACGACCCGGGCCGATCACAGCTCGTCGAGGTCGCCGCGTCCCGGCGGCGCCTGGTCCTCGCCAGGGTCCTTGGACCTCGGGACCTTGAGCCGCTTCTCCACGAAGGCCGACAACGTGGCAAGCAGGTCCAGCAGCTCCACGGGGTCCTCGGTGTCGACGGTCCATCCGGCCATGGCCTCGAGGGCCTGGGCTTCCGCCTCCGTGGGCTGATCCCCTTGGGCCTCGGCCGTGGCAAGCGTCAGCCGTGCAGCCGTTCGGATCATGAGCTTGGTCGGCCGGACGAGCCCAGCATCGAGGGTCACCCGGGCCGCATGGAGGTAGGCGAAGGCTGGACCGTAGGGGCCGCTGGTCGGCAGATCCATCGGGTCGGGGATCAGGTCGTCCTCGAGGTCCGGCCATGCCTCGGCCTCATCGGGGAAATCCCGGACCCGTGGGCCCGTCTCGTCGGTCATCGGCGCTGCCACCGGGGGCCTTGGTCGGTATCCTCGACGGTGATCTCGAGGGTGTCGAGATCGTCGCGGATCTTGTCGGCGATCCCGTACTCGCCCTGATCCCGGGCAGCCTCCCGGATCTCCAGGAGGAGGTCGAGCAGATCGTCCTCGATGCCAGAGGCACCACGCTCGGGAGGCACGATGGCGAAGACCTCGTCGACGAAATCGAAGTAGGCCTCGATGGCACCGGCCACCGCTTCGTGGGGCGTGTACGCGTCGAGGTACTGGTTGAGCGCTCGGGTGAGCTCGTGCATCCGGGCCACGGCCGAGGGGGTATCGAAGTCGTCGTCCATGGCGCTGACGATCTCCTCCTCGGTGGCCGCGATGGCCCCCATGATGGACTCGTCGTCCTCGTTCTCCTCGCCGGTGCGGAGCTCCTCGGCGTCCCGGATCCGGCGCAGGGGGACCAGCAGGCCGTCCAGGCTGGCTTCGGCCTGGTCCAGGGCATCCCAGGAGAAGTCGATCGGCGACCGGTAGTGGGTCCCGGCGACGAGCAGGCGCACGGCCTCGGGCCGGTGCTCGTCGAGGACCTCGCGGACGGTCACGAAGTTACCCAGGCTCTTGCTCATCTTCTCGCCCTTGACCGTCACGAACCCGGTATGCAGCCAGTACCGGGAGAACGGCTTGGTGTCCGTCCCGGCCTCGGCTTGGGCGATCTCGTTCTCGTGGTGGGGGAACTGGAGGTCGCGCCCGCCGCCGTGGATGTCGATCTGCGGGCCCAGGATCTGGGTGCTCATCACGCTGCACTCGATGTGCCAGCCGGGCCGACCGGGGCCCCAGGGGCTCTCCCATTCGGGCTCGCCCTCCTTGCTCGTCTTCCAGAGGGCGAAGTCGCGCGGGTCCTTCTTACCAGGGGCCGCCTCCTTGCGGGTCTCCTCGAGCAACTGGTCCTTGTCGATGTTGGACAGCTTCCCGTAGTCCTCGAAGGCAGCCACGTCGAAGTACAGGTTCCCATCGGCTTCGTAGGCGAACCCGTGCTCCTCGATCGCTTGGTTGAACGCGATGATGTGGTCGACGTGGTCGGAGACCTTCGGCCAGTGGTGGGCTCGCTTGAGCCGTAACCGATCGAACAGCGCCTCGGCCTTGGCGTGCTCGGCTTTGGCCATGTTGACCGGGTGGATGCCTTCCTCGATCGCCGCGTCGATGATCTTGTCCTCGACGTCGGTGATGTTCTGGACGTGGACGACGTCGTACCCGTCGTGCTCCAGCCATCGACGCACGATGTCGAAGGCGATGTAGGTGCGCGCGTGACCGGCGTGGATGTCCGTGTACGGGGTCAACCCGCACACGTACATCCGGACCTTGGGCTCCTCGATCGGCTCGAAGACCTCCTTCTCTCCGGTCAGGGTGTTGGTGACCCGCAGCGGCATCGAACGGGCAGATGCACGGTGGGTTGAAAAGGGGCACGGTGGCGGCCACCGCAAGCGGCCGGTCCCGCGACGAAGCCTTGATGCAGGCCGCCGGCGTGGCCTCTTCCGTGGCCGAGCACCGATGGACGATCCCGTGCGAGCTGGCCCCCGACCAGGCAGAGAAGCACCTGGGCGACGTGCTGGCCGAGCTGACCGAGGAGGGCTGGGAGCTGATCCCGCACGTCGAGACCGTCGGGTTCTTCGGCTGGACCGCCCGAGGCCCCGACGAACGAGCCGTCGGCATCAGCATCCCCCAACCCAGCGGTCCCCCGACCCTGATGGTCCGTTCGGATCACGAGGACCTCGGCCAGCAGGTCGTCGACCTCCTCACGAGGACCGGCCCGCTGGAGGGTCACGACGCTCGCCACGGCCTCCACGAGCCTGAGGCGCTCGACGACACCTCCCGCTAACCTTTTCCCGTCCCGGGCCTGCTAGCTTCTTCGGTGGTCGTATGGACGCTGAGGAGATCGCGAAGATGCTGGAGGGGATGGTCCACGCCGAGACCCAGGTCCGCCCGGAGGGCGTCGACCTGACCGTGGCCCAGGTGCACGCGGTGCGCTCCCCCGGGGCCTTGGACTTCGGCGGCAGCGAGCTTGAGGCTGCGGGGACCCACGCGTTGTCGACCAAGCAGCGTGACCCGGACGACGAGCACGGCTGGTGGGAGCTGGGCAAGGGACACCATCTCATCGAGTACAACGAGACGCTCTCCGTCGAGCACCGCGGTCTCCGCTTGGAACCTAGGGAAGCCTTGCTCGAGGCCGGGGTGAGCCACCCGACCGTCACGGTGACCGAGGGCCTGCCCCTGGTCCCCTTGATCGTGCCGGGTCCCGGGCTCCGCATCAAGGAGAACGCTCGGGTCTCGGTCCTCCGCGCACCCGAGCCTCGGTGACCGCGGCCGGAGGTCCGGCGCCCCGGGAGCAGGGACTTAAAGAGGGGGCGAGCATAGGGGCGGCCGTGCCCGAGGACGACACGGAACCCCTCACCGGCCCGGAACGGGCCAAGCGGCGAGCCGACGCCGCGGACCGAGGCGCCCAGCCGAACGTGGCCGGCCCCGGCGGCCCCCCGGACGGCAACCCCGAGTCGGTGGTGCCGTCCAGCGAGGCCCAGCGCCAGCAGGCCTACCGGCAGTTCCAGCTCAAGCTCAGGGTCCAGGAGACCCTTGATGAGATCGACCACGTCGTCTGTGTCATGAGCGGCAAGGGCGGGGTCGGCAAGTCCACCATCGCGGTGAACCTGGCCGTCGCCCTGGCCGAGACCGGCAAGCGCGTGGGCTTGGCCGACTTCGACCTGACCAACCCCAACGATCCCACCATCCTGGGCGTCGCCGGCGAGCACCTGGAGGCCTACGACGAGGAGTTGGTCAGCCCGAACCCTGCCCGCGAGAACCTGTCGGTCGTCTCCACCGGGTTCCTGGTCGAGGACGAGGCGCCCATCGCCTGGCGAGGCCCGATCAAGATGGGTGCGATCCGGCAGTTCCTGGCGGATGTGAGATGGGGCCCCTTGGACGTGCTCGTCGTCGACCTGCCGCCTGGCACCAGCGACGAGGCCCTGTCGGTGGCCCAGACCTTCCCGCGCGGCACGCCGTGCATCCTGGTGAGCACGCCCCAGCGCACCAGCCTGGAGAACGTGCGGCAGAACGTCCGGTTCTGCGAGCATACCGGCATGGAGGTCATCGGCGTCGTCGAGAACTTCTCCTACATGCTCTGCCCGCACTGCGACGACGAGATCGAGGTCTTCCCCGGCCAAGGGACCGAGCTCCTCGCCGAGCGCCTGGGGGCGCCCGTCCTGGCCAGGGTCCCCCTGGAGCCGGCCGTCGGCAGCGCCCAGGATGGCGGCACGCCGGCGGTGGAGATGGATCCGCCCAGCGAGGTCGGACGCGTCCTACGGGAGCTGGCCAAGACCGTGGAGCAGCGCTTGGCGGAGATCGAGGCCGCCGCCGAGGATTAGACGTCCCTTCCATCAACCCTTTTAACCCGTCCGGGCCTGGGGTGACCGATGCGAGCCCGGCGGGCGCTGATCCTGGTCGCCCTGATCACCATCGTCGTGGCCCTCGGGCCGGCCGCGTGGAGCCAGCAGATCCCACGCGCCACGTGCCTTGACTGCCACGAGGCCGAGGGCATGCGCTATGCTGTCCTCCAGCCCACGCCGTACCTCGAGATCCCTCAGGGGCAGACCCAGACGTTCAACGTGACCGTGGCCAACCCCTGGCTCCACGAGATCACGAGCACCCTGGTCACCGTGGACCTCACGAACGCGTCCACGGTCACCTTCGAGACGCCGGACCCGCTGAACCTGAGCCGACCGGTGAACCTCTCGCCCGCCGATGACACCGCGACGGTGCCCTTCAAGGTCCAGCCCGGTGCCACCGGCGCCGTCGTCCGGATGACCCAGCCTCAGGACCAGTCCGGTGTCGGTGCGGTCGACGTCGACACCCGGCTGGAGTTCCCCGATGCGCCGGCAGCCCGCGCGCCACCCGATGGCAGCCCGAACCAGACCGAGCTCGGCGGCGAGCTCCGGCAGCCTGGCCCAGCCAACACGGTCGAGCAGTACGCCTACGAGGGCGATACCCTGGCGACCAAGGGAACCGGGACCTGGAACCTGACCCTCAAGCTGGCCAACGGGCCGCCGGACACGACCGCCCAGGTCGAGGTCAAGGTCTTCTACAACACCACCCGGACCCTCACGCGGCTCCACAGCGAGACCATCGCCCCCGGCAAGTCCGCCCAGGTCCCGTTCAAGATCATGGGCACCGGGCCCGGCCCGGCCAACGTGCAGGTCAGCGCCATCGTCACGAGCTACTACGAGCACCCGACCGGCATCGGCGCCCAGGACGAAGGCAACGCCACCATGACCGACGAGCTCAACTTCACCGTGGGCGAGTCGCTCGAGCTCGGTGACGCCGGCCCGGCCGTCCCCCCGACGCCGCCGATCAGCTGGAAGCTGAACGCACGGATCTGGGGCGAGGCCACAGGGTTCATCGGGCTGTTCATGATCCCGCTGTCCCTGCTCTTGGGCGGCGCCTTCGGCCGGCGCAACGTGCTGTGGGCCAACAAGGTCACCGGCTCGGCCCGGCTGCGCGTGCTCTGGCACAACAGCCTGTCGTTCTTCCTGCTCGGCATCAGCCTGCTCCACCTGGTCCTCTTCCTCTACGAGGAGGTCTACGATTGGAGCGTGGGCATGGTCTGGGGAGGTATCGGCACGCTGGCCCTGATCGGCCTAGGGATCACCGGCGGGTTCCAGCGCTGGTTCGCCCGGGAGATGGGGTACAACAAGTGGCGATTGCTCCACATCGCCATGGCGGTGACGTTCGTGGCCTCGGTCCTCGTCCACGTGCTCGTCGATGGCGCCCACTTCGACATCTTCCGGGAGTGGCTCAACCTCACCTGACCGCGGAGACCAGCTCCGGGGACCCCGGCGCGCATGGGAGGTCGGCCCGCGACAGCCTTAAATAACACCCTCCGTTTACCGGCGGTCACCCCGGAGGAAGAGCGTGACCACCGTACAGGACGTCCCGGCAGAAGCCCTCATCGAGAAGGCCTCCCAGAGCCTGAAACAGGCCGATGCGATCGAGCAACCTGAGTGGGCCGCCTTCGCGCGGACCGGGACGCACACCGAGCGTCCGCCTGAGCGTGACGACTGGTGGTTCATCCGGACCGCCGCGGTCCTCCGCAAGGTCTACATCGACGGCCCGGTCGGCACCGAGCGCCTGGCCGCCCACTTCGGTGGGAAGAAGGACCGTGGTGCCAAGCCGCACCAGTCCGTCAAGGGCTCGCGCAACGTCGTCCGGACGGCCCTCCAACAGCTGGAGGCCGCGGGCTACGTCCAGCAGACCGATGCTGGCCGCAAGATCACGCCCGAAGGCCAGAGCTTCCTCGACAACGTCGCCTACGACGTGAAGCAGGAGCTCGAGGCCGAGATCCCGGGGCTCGAGAAGTACTGAACGGAAGTGCATCGACCGTGGTCGAGGACGAAGAGCTCGAGGAGCTCCGGAAGCGCAAGATGCGTGAACTGGAGCAGCAAGCGCAGGAGCAGGCCCAGGATGAGTCCCAGCGCCAGGAGCTGGAAGCTCAGAAGAAGGCCGTCCTTCGTCAAGCGCTCGAGCCGGAAGCGCGGGAGCGCCTCACCCGGTTGAGGATGGCGCGTCCCGAGGTCGCCGAGAACCTGGAGAGCCAGATCATCCAGCTGGCCGTCAGCGGACGGCTCCAAGGCAAGATCACGGACGACCAACTCAAGAGCATCCTGGCACGCTCCCAAGAGAACCGCCGCGATATCAACATCGAGAGGCGATAACCCATGGGTAAGAAGAGCCTCGGCAAGAAGAAGCGTCTGGCCAAAGCGTCGAAGAGCAACCGACGCGTTCCGGCCTGGGTCATCATGAAGACCGACCAGGAGTTCACGCAGCACGACAAGCGCCACAACTGGCGACGAAGCCGGCTGCAGAAGGAGTGAGTGATCCAACGTGGCAGATGATCAGATCGAGCGTGTCTACACCATCCCGCTCCGCCGCACGCTCGACGGTGTGCCGCAGAAGCGCCGGGCTGGCCGTGCCGTCAAGGCGGTCCGCGAGTTCGTGGCACGCCACATGAAGGCCGAGCCGGACGTCGTCTGGATCGACAACCCTGTCAACGAGATGCTCTGGTCCCAGGGCATCGAGAAACCACCGGCCAAGGTCCGCGTCCGCGCCATCAAGTTCGAGGATGGCGTCGTCGAGGTCTCGCTCCCGGAGGAGTAGGCCAGCGACCTGGCCGGGTGGGGTGCAGGCGTGCTTCTCCAGACCCAGTTCCTAGGGCGTGAGACGCTCGGCGTCTACGCCCGCGCCACGGACGAGCTTTGCCTTGTCCCCCACAACCTCCCCGACGACCTTTTCGAGGAGGCCAAGGAGGCGCTAGAGGTGCCTCTCCACCGTGTGACCATCGGTGGGACCAGCATCGTAGGTGCCCTAGCAGCAGCCAACAGCCGCGGCGTCCTGGTCTCAGATATCGTCCGTCAGCACGAGATCAAGCGGTTCAAGGACCTCGACCTCGAGGTCGGTGTCCTGGAGGGTCAGGTCAACGCCGCCGGTAACGCGGTGCTCTGCAACGACAACGGTGCCATCGTCGACCCGCGGTGCCCCGAGGAGCTCCTCGACGTCGTCGAGGGGACCCTGGGTGTCGAGGCCGAGTACGGGACCGTTGGCGGTGTTCGGACCCCGGCAGCTGCCGCGTTGGCCACCAACCAGGGGGTCCTGGTCCATCCGAAGGCCAGCGAGGCCGAGATCGCGACGGTGGAGGACATCCTGGACGTCCCCAGCATGCCCGGCACCGTCAACCACGGCTCCCCCTACGTCGGCTCAGGTGTGGCCGCCAACAGTCAGGGCGCGTTGATCGGCACGGCGACCACGGGTCCGGAGCTCAACCGGCTCGAGGATGCCCTCGGGTACCTCGACTGATCCCGCCAAGCGGGGCCGGTCGCCTGGCTACGCCTGCTCGTCCTGCTCGGTCTCGCCGTCCTTACCGAAGAGACCCTTGATCTTCTGCTTGATCGAGTCGGCCTTGGGCAGGACCCGCTTGTCGCGGATCTCCTGGACCCGGACGCGGACCTCGGTCATCTCCTCGGTGGCGCGGTCCTGGGCCTCGGCCAGCTTCTCCTTGAAGATCGGCAGGTTGTCGTAGACCGAGTCCTCGATCCGGACCATGGCGGTGTCGGCCCTCTCTCGGAGGACGACGACGTTGCCCCGCACGTTCTCCAGGACCTTGTCGACCTCGTCCTTGGCGCGGATCGGCAGGATCCGGGCCTCAGCCAGGACGTCCTGCTCGACCTTCACGCGGGCCTCGGAGATGCCCTCCTGCAGGACGACACGGGCGTTCTCCAGCTCACGCTTGGCTTGGTCTGCCAGGTGCTCGGCGGTCTCCCGGGCCTGGTCGGCCGTGGCCTTGGCCTTGTCCGCCGCAGCCATCGTCCCAGCCTGGCGGC
>CAYXGD010000057.1:0-10952 GCA_964464425.1 uncultured Thermoplasmatales archaeon | reverse complement strand
GGCTTCCCGGGCCTCCCGGACCAAGCCGCCTACGGCCAGTGCATGGGCTACACGCACGCCGACGAGAACGCCACGGCCAACGCGACGCCGTACCAGAACTACACGGCGCCTGACGATTGCGAGGAGCTCAAGCCCGACGCGGACGATGATCGGGCCGAGGAGCACCGTCAGGACGCCGAGGCGCGCGAGGATGGCCAGGCCTACGGCATGGCCCAGGCCGACGAGCACCGACCTGACGACGCCGGCGAGGACCGCGGCAACGAGACCGCCGACGAGGACCGTCAGGATGAGGACGCTCGCGAGGACGGCCGTGGGTACGGTGGGTCCCAGGCCGACGAGCACCGCCGTGACGACGAGCACCGCGAGGACTGACCCGTCCGGCACCTGAGTTGACGATCGCCTCCGCGGCGGCCGGCACCCGCGCGGTGACCCCGCGACAGGGACCGGCCGCCGGAACCCTCCCATCTTCCTCCCTCGACCACCTGGTAGCCGCCGGTCCTGACCGGTTAGGCCCACCACCGCAAAGCATAGGAACCAGGGACGCCGCTGAACACCGCATGACGCGGGCGGGACACCTGTTCCTCGGAGCGCTCCTGATCACCGTGGCCCTGGTCGGCTGCCTCGACAGCAGCCCGACACGGGCCGAGGTGGACATGGCCGACGGCTACCCTACGTACAAGCCCAGCGACGGGCTCTACCACTTCAAGTGGACCCACGACGGCCTGGGCCCGCTTCACGCCGCGTTCGCCCCAGGTGCGCTCTCGAGCCTCGAGAACCAGGGCGAGGTCCCGCTCACCGTCAACCTCACGCCCAACATCCTGGTCGTGGAGCCCGGTGAGACCGGCGATCGACTGGTCCTGGCCACCGAGCACAAGGTCGACCCTGGACAGACGGTCCGGTACCTGGCACCGCCTGCCGCCGAGAGCGTCGAGGTCCTGGTCGAAGGGACCGTGGCCGTGCTCCACAGCAAGGCCGCCGAGAACTACCAACCCTCGGCCACCCAGATCGTCAGCGGTGAGAACGTCGTCGAGCTGATGAAGCTCCAGGCCCAGGAGTTCCGGCACCGGGAGCCCGGCAGCCCGAACTACGCCAAGGCCATCGACTACTTCGCCACCTACCTGGAGGACCTGGGATACGAGGTCGAAGCCGACCCCTACGGCACCCAGGACGCCACGCTGGGTGGCCTGGCCTGCCTGCCGGCCCGCGGGACCTCCTACTGCCCCGAGACCCTGGCCAACGTCGTGGCCACCAAGCCCGGCACCGATCCGGATGCCGGCATCATCTTCGTCGCCGGCGGCCACTTCGACATGGTCAACGGTACGACCCACGCCGCCTTCGACGACACCAGCGGCACCATCGGCACCCTGGAGCTGGCCCGCGCGCTGGCCCCCTACGAGTTCCGGCACACGCTCAAGTTCGGTCTCTGGGGCGGCGAGGAGAACGGCATCCTCGGCAGTCAGTTCTGGGTCCGCACCAACCCCGAGGCCGTCGCCCGGACCGTCTCCTACTGGAACCTGGACGTGATCGGCATGAGCTGGCCCAGCCCCAAGCCCATGCCCGACCCGGTCATGATCGCCGCCGGACCCGATGCCCCCGCCCAAGGCGGCCAGACGACCGACCCGGTCAGCCAGGACCTCCTGACGTGGAGCCAGCAGCTCCAGGAGACCTGGTTCGGCTACCCGAGCGAGGTCGACGGCACCGAGATGTTCCTGTACGAGGGCGTGGCCAGCGGCCAAGCCACCGGTTACGCTGGCGTCAACGCCCAGAGCGACCACACGCCCTTCATCGCGGCTGGCGTGCCCAGCTACTTCATCTTCAACGCCGACGCCCTGGACATGCCGGTCATGCTCCACACCGAATCCGACACCCTGGAGAACATGACCCGGTACGCGTGGTGGGAGAAGGAGGCCGACCTGGACAGCCCCGATCCGTGGCCCAACGCGACCGTCAAGGCCGAGGCCGAGCAGGTGCTGGCCCAGAGCTTCGAGACCACGTTGTTCTTCCCGCTCTACCACGCGCTCCTCGTCGACCAGGGGGTCTACGTGCCGCCCGGGGCCGACCAGCGCGCGGCACCTGCGCTCCCCTGACCGGGCGGGTACCGGCGGCCAGGTTGATACCGGGCAAGCCCATGCCGGCCCATGCCCGGCGACATCCTCTCGGCCATCGGTGGCACGCCCCTTGTGGATCTCTCAGCGCTGAGCCCCGACGGCGGCGCCGCGATCGTGGCCAAGCTCGAAGCGGCCAACCCGACCGGCTCGATGAAGGACCGCATGGCCCTGGCCATGGTCGAAGCCGCCGAGCGTGAGGGCCTCCTGGACCCGGACCAGGCCGTGGTCGAGTACACCGGGGGGAGCACCGGCACCAGCTTGGCGATGGTCACCGCCGCCAAGGGTTACCCGTTGCGGATCGTCAGCTTCGATGCCGTGGCCGAGGAGAAGCTGGCCAGCATGCGGGCGCTGGGCGCGACGGTCGAGGTCCTTGAGACACCCGAGGGCAAGGTCCATCCGGGCCTCCAGCCGGAGATGGAAGCCCGGGTCAAGGCGATCGCCGAGGAGACCGGGGCCTACTGGACAGCGCAGATGGAGAACCCCCACCAGCTCGAGGGGTACCAGCCCATGGCCGAGGAGATCGTGGCGGAGGTGCCCGAGCCTGCAGCCTTCGTCCAGGCCGTCGGCACCGGTGGCTGTGCCATGGGCAACGCCCGAGGGTTCCAGGCCGCCGGCGTCGAGCTCGATGTCTGCCTGGTCGAGCCGGCCGAGTCACCCTACCTGTCCAAGGGCCAGGGTGGCAGCCACACCATCGAGGGGACCGCGGTCATGGCCAAGCCACCCCTGCTGGATGAGGCCCTCTACGACCAGGTCCTCGCCGTCCCCGAAGACCAGGCCATCGCCACGACCCGACGCCTGGCCCGCGACCTGGGGGTCTTCGTCGGGAAGAGCAGCGGGATGAACGTCGCAGCAGCACGGCGGATGGCCGGTGAGCTCGGGGCCGGGGCCACCGTGGTGACCGTCCTGGTCGATACCGGGTTCAAGTACCTAGCGGGGAACCTCTTCCAGGCGTAGGGCCAGACCCGGGATCAGAGCCAGAGCACGGCCAGCCGGTCGGCCGTGATCGCCAGGAACAACAAGCCCAGGTAGGCGATGCTCATCCAGAAGAGCGAGCGTGCCTGGGGCTCGGCGTTCTCGGTGGTCACCCGAAGCGTGGCCCAGAGGAACGCCAAGCCCAGGACCGTGCTGGCCACCAGGTAGAGCAGCCCCAAGCTCGTCCAAACGTACAGCAGGCCAGCGACCAGGATCGTGGCCAGGGTGTAGAGCACCATCTGGCGCTTGGTGTGCGACAGGCCCCGGACCGAGGGCATCATGGGGAACCCGGCGGCCTCGTAGTCGTCCTTGCGGGCGATGGCCAGCGCCCAGAAGTGCGGGGGTTGCCAGAGGAAGACCAGCAGGCCCAGCAGCAGGGCGGGGGTCCCGATGTCGCCCGTGACCGCTGCCCAGCCGACCAACGCGGGGGCCGCGCCGGCCGTGCCGCCGATGACCACGCCCTGGGGGGAGGCAGGCTTGAGCCAGAGGGTGTAGACGAACACGTAGAGGACCACGGCCAGCATGGTCAAGACCGCGGCCAGGACGTTGACCATGAAGGCCAACATCGTGAACGAGACGGCGATCAGGGTCGCGGCCAGGGCCAGGGCGTCCTTCACCCGGACACGCCCCTCGACCAGGGGCCGGTGGTGGGTGCGGTCCATCTGGGCGTCCAGATCCCGCTCGATGACCTGGTTGATGACGCCGGCCGCACCGGCTGCTAGCCCGCCGCCGATCAGCGTCCAGAGGGCCGGGGCCAGGCCGATCCCCAAGCCGCCGGGCGCCAGGACGATGCCGGTGGCCCCCATGGCCATCAGCAGGACGATGATCCGCGGCTTGAAGAGCGCCGCCAGGTCGCGCAGCTCTGGCTTCGAGGCCGCCGACCCGCCCACCGTGGGTGCTGTGTCGTCCTGGGGGGCATCGCTCCGGGCCGGTGCCCCCTCCCGGGGGTACCACGCGAAGATCGCTGTCGCCACGACGGCCCCGAACAGGGCGGCAGCCGTGCCCATGTGGGTGGCCGAGATGTACGGGTCCAGGTGGTTCCAAACGGTCAGCGCGCCCAGGTAGGCTTGCAGGGGGAGGAGGACCGCGGCGATGGTGGCCGCGGTGAGGATGCGCTTGTCGTCCTTCTGGCTCCGCCAGGCGGCCACACCCATCCAGAGGATCAGCAGCCCAGCGATGAGGGCGACCAGGCGATGGGTCCACTCGATGACCATCAGCTCGTTGCTCCACACCGGGAAGAAGCTCGTCTCGGTGCAGCGGGGCCAGTTGTCCGAGCAGCCGAGCCCGGCCCCGGACCCGCGGGTGAAGCCACCGACGAGGATGGTCAGGTAGGTGAAGACGGTGGTCACGATCGACAGGTTGCGGAACCGCATGGTCTCCTCCGGGGGCCTGAGCCTTGCCGGCGGCAAAGGGCTACCCACCAAAAACCCTTCCACCCCCGTCGGGCGGGCGTGCACGAGGCGAAAGGCTCTAACCAGGGCCGCCCGTCGCCCGTCCGATGGCAGCCGCCGTCGAGGTCGACGGGCTCTCCAAGGCCTACGGGGACGTCCAGGCCCTGCGTGGCGTCAGCTTCGAGGTCCGCCAAGGCGAGTGCGTGGGCTTGCTCGGCCCTAACGGCGCCGGCAAGAGCACGCTGATGGCGATCCTGGCCACGCTCCGGAAACCCGACGCCGGTCACGCCCGCGTTGCAGGGGCCAGCGTGACCGAGGCCCCCGGCGAGGTCCGTCACCGCATCGGCGTGGTCTTCCAGGAGCCGCTGATCTCCAAGCACCTCACCGCTCGGGAGGTGCTCCTCCATCACGCCAGGCTCTACAACATCGGTAAGACCGACCGGGAGGCCCGAGCCGACGAGCTGCTCGACCTGGTCGACCTGACCGACCGCGCCGACGACCGGGTCAGCGGCTTCTCCGGAGGCATGGGCCGCCGGCTGGACCTGGCCCGGGTGCTCATGACCCGGCCGCAGGTGCTGCTGCTCGACGAACCGACCGCCGGCCTGGATCTCCGCGGCCGACGCGAGGTGCAGGACCACATCCGAGCCTTGGTCGACCAGGGCACCACGGTCCTGCTGGCCACCCACGACCTCGAGGAAGCCCACCGGCTGGCCGGGCGGGTCGCCATCCTCGACCAAGGCCAGCTCCTGGCCGACGGCACCCCCACCCAGCTAGCCCACCAGATGGGCCACCGGGTGGTCCGCGTCGCCCTCCCCTCCCAGGCCACCGGCCAAGCCGCTCGGCAGGCACGCAGGGCGCTCGAGGGGCTCGGCGAGCTCCTCGACACGGGCGATGGGTTCGAGCTGATCCTCGGGGACGAGACCGACCAGACCACCGCCGGACGCGTGGTCGACCGGCTCGACGAGGCTGGGATCGCCTACGACACGGTCACCGTGCGCGAGCCCGATCTGGGCGACGTCTTCCTGGGCCTGACCGGCCGCTCCCTGGCCGGCGCCCCTGAGGGTGGTGAGGGCCCATGAGCGGCGAGCTCTCCCCAGGCCTCGCCGGGGCCCGTGCCGTGGCGGCCAAGCACCTCAAGATCTTCCTGCGCAACCCGATGGAGGTCACGCTGACCCTCTTCGCGCCGGTCCTCTGGTTGGTGCTGTTCGGTCTGGCGCTCGAGTCGGTGCTCGGTGGGCGCCTGCCCGGTGTGGGGACCAGCTACCTGGGCTTCCTGGCCCCGGGCCTGGTCGCCCTGACGGCGTTGACGGCCAGCCTCTTCGCCGGCGCCACCTTCTTCCTCGAGGTCGACCGGGGCGAGGTCAAGCAGTACCTGGCCGCCCCCATGGCTCGGATCGAGTACTACCTAGGCCTGGCGGGCTCGGCGGCTGTGAAGACCGCGGTCCAGGCCCTGATCATCCTGGTCCTGGCCATCCCCTTGGGCATGACCGGGGTCTCCCCCGCCGGGATCTTGCTGGGGACGCTCGTCGTGGCTGCCTTCGCCCTGGGCGCGTTCGGCTTCTCGGCGTGGATGGCGGCCAAGAGCTCCTCGTTCGAGGCCTACCACGGGGTCCTGATCGTCCTCAACCTGCCCCTGCTGTTCCTCTCCGACGCGCTCTACCCGTTGGAGGGGCTACCGACGTGGCTGGCCACGGCCGCCACCGCCAACCCGCTGACCCACCTGGTCGAGCTGCTCCGTGAGCTCCTGGTCGCCGAACCCAGCCCCTTGGGCCTCACGGTCAACCTCGTCGTCCTGGGGGGCTTCCTGGTGGTCGGTCTGTGGCTGGGCGGCCGGGCCGTGGCCAGCATCGAGGCGTAGCCTGGCGGCTGGGATCTCGGAGGGATAGGGAAGAAGGCGTGCCGGGGGTGTCGCTCCCGGCTCGGTCCCCTGCCGAGCCGACGGGTGTCCCCCGGCGGTGGCACGTTCACTCGTCGTCGCTGTCGAACACCTCGCCGAAGTAGTCCCCCAGCGCATGGCGGACCACCTGGGAGATGTGCACACCGCTGGTCAGCTTCAGCGTGTGGAGCTTCCAGTGGTACTCGGTCGGGATCTTGACCTTGATCTCCTTCATCTCGTCGGGCTTCTCTTGGTTCTTCGTTTCTTCGATGAACACGGGCGATCACTCCTCCTGCAACACCGGCGACACGCCTGAGGGTATGAATACCGTGTGGCAGCGCCACACGCCTGAACGCACAGGTTGGCCAAGGCCGCAAAGGGCCCAGGTGCGCCGGCCCGTACCGCGGAATGCCCATCTGGGAAGAAGGGAAAGAAGCCAACTTTTAAACGGCAGGTCCTGGCCGCGGACATCCCAGGGCGCCCTACAGAAAGTATAAGACACAGGCGTCCCCCTTGGCGCCCGGGTGACCGACCTGAGCACGCCTACGCCGAGCCCTACGCCCAGGCTGCCTGCCTTGTTCGCCATCGCATTGCTCCTCGCCGGCTCCCTAGCTGGCTGCATCGGCGATGACGATAGCGGCGGCGACACGCCCGCTGAGGACACCTTCCGTGTCTTCCTGGCAGCCTCCGGGACCGCCTCCCAGGCCAGCGCCACCGTCGACAACATCGCGGTCGCCCTGACGGAGACGCAGGGCACGCAGTTCATCGACACGGAGACCAGCGAGTTCGACCTGGCCAGCTTGGCAAGCTCCGAGCAGGCGCTCCTGGCAGCCAGCAGCGCTGATCTCAACGCGTCGGTCTCAGAGACCATCGTCGTGTTCCAGGCCCTGGAGGTCGGCAACCGCAGCCTGAGCGATGTCCGGCTCGCCGTCCCCCTGAACTACACGGCCGGCCCGAGCACGGAGGTCACCGTCACCCTCGATCTCGAGAAGATCCAGGCCACCGGCGAGCCGGCCCTGGACAACATGATCGTCGAGCGCGGCGGCCAGGTCACCACGAGCGTGACCGGCCAAGAGCTGGAGGGGCCTTCCCGCCAGGAGATCCCCGAGCTGGCTGAACCCACCATCGAGGCTACGGCGGCCGAAGGCAACGACACCGCCCCCTCGTTCGGGGTCAACGTCGACATCGACTTCACCATCGACATCGATCAACGCGAAGGCGCCGAGGTCCGCGAGGTCTTCTGGCGCTTCTCCGACGGCACCACGACCGCCGGGGTCGAGGTCACCCACGCCTTCCGATCGGCCGGGCTCCACAACGTCACGGCGATCGTCGAGGGCAGCCGGGGGCAGCAGGCCTTCGCCAGCGGCGCCGTGGACATCTACTGGACGACCGAAGGCGAGGGCAACATCGGTCTGGGCACCGGCGGCGCGGGCCTCCTCGAGGGCCGCGACGTCAAGAACCACACGCTCAAGATCCCAGGCCCGTTCTCCAACCTCTCCCTCCGTTTCGAAGCATCGGACAGCGGCGGCGTCTCCGGCGCCCCCTCCAACGTCCACATCGAGCTCTACGAGCCCGAAGGGGAACTTCTGGCGTCCAACACCACGAGCAGCAAGGTGAAGTACATCAACAACACCACCAGCGGCGAGGATCCGTTCCCCAACGGTTCCTGGGAGCTCCGCGTCAAGGGCGACCAGGGCGCTGCGGTCGGGTACAGCTACCAGATGGAGGTCCACTACCTCCGGCTGCTCTGCGGGGTCGCTGGCAACGCGACCGCCCTGGCCCCCATCGGTGCCAGCCTCGACGACGTCTGCGCGTGAGGTGATCGGGTGCGCGGCCGCCTGCTCGGCATGACCGTCCTCCTGTTGACCACCCCGCTGCTGGCCGGGTGCACCGACACGACCACCGGCCTCCCACGGCTCTCGACGACCGTGGCCGACGACACCGTCCAGTGGGGCAGCGCGGCCCAGGTCACCATCAAGAACTCAGGGCAGGGGCCCGCATCGGCCCCGCTGACCGTGCAGATCATCGCCGCCAGCGACGGTTCGGTCGTCCGCACCATCGAGGACATCACCGGTGGCCGCGGCCTGCCCGCCGGCGGGCAGATCACCGTCACATGGAACGGCTCCAACGACGCGGGCAAGCCCGTGCTCTGGGGGAACTACACCATGGCGATCGACGGGTACGACGCGCGCAGCACCTTCGAGCTCCTCAAGCCTCCCAACTACGCGATCACCATCGATCCCATCCCGCGGGAGACCCCCGCCGGCGATCCCATGGAGTTCCGCCTCAACAACACGGGCAACGTCTGGCTCAACGGGACGATCACGATCGCTGCCGGTCGCGGAGACGACATCCTCTACACCAGCCAGGCCGAGGTCCAGCTCCCGCCCAAGAACGGCTACTCGTTCTTCTGGAACGGTCGCTACGACAACGGGACCGAACCGGAACCGGACAAGTACCTGGTCGCCACCAAGATGGAGCTCGAGGAGGAAGGCCCTAGGCCCTTCGCCCAGGATGTCTTCACCCTGACCTAAGGGGGCCCAGGGCCGCCCAGGTCACCCTCCCTGGTGAGGCCCCGCCCACAAAGCTTTTGAAGGGGTTCCTGTCGTCATTTGACCTGAGGACCCCATGGTTGCTGATCGTACCGTGCTATCCCTTGTCGTCCTGCTCCTGGCCGCGCCTCTCCTAGCAGGCTGCCTGGGCATCGGTGGCGACGACGGTAGCACCGGTGAACAAGTGCAGAAGCAGCGCGCGAGCGTGGATGAGAACACCGGCGGGATCGAGGGCGTCGTCACCGACGATGCCGTCCAGCCCGTGGTGGGCGCCAACGTGACGCTCGTAGATACCGGCGAGACCGTGACCTCGGCCAGCGATGGCTCGTTCGCCTTCTCGCTGGTCTCCCCCGGCACCCACACCGTGTCGATCGAGGCCCCCGGCTTCGTGACCGCCAAGGAGGAGGTCACCGTCTCGGCCAACCAGGCCGCCACGGTCGATTTCATCCTCACACGGCTGGTCTCCGAGCAAGCGTTCACCCAGCAGTTCGAGTTCAACGCGTTCATCGAGTGCGCCCTGGGCGTGGGGGTCAACCTCTCCGCGGCCAACCAGGGCACCGGCGGCGTGACGTGGGCTGCCTGCTCGACGATCAACATCGAAGGGAACACCACCAACGACCGGTTCCTCCAGACCATCGAGCTCGAGCCGCCGATCGAGTCCCTGGTCTGGGAGGCCGCCTGGGACCCAAGCGGCAACGCAGCCGGCGACAACCTCTGGTTCACCAGCCAGGTCCAAGGCTTCGCCGACGTGCTCGCGGGCCCCAACGAGACGTTCTACGAGGACATCTCCACGCCATCGCCCCTGCACGCACGGATCGACAAGCCCGTGTTCCAGAACGTCTCCGAGCACTTCCAGACGCAGTGCGAGGAGGGCAACGATGCCTACTGCGGGTACAACTTCTGGGACCGCGGCTGGCCTGTCACCGTCCGTGTCTTCACCGCGTACGACTGCCTGCCCTCCCCTGTCAGCGCGTGCGCGCCCCTCCAGATGGAGGTCAACAACGTGTTCACCGCGTTCTACAACCAGCCGGCGCCCGACGGTTTCAGCGTCCTCCAGGAGGGTGGGATCTGATGACGGACACGCCCCGGCGCCACGGTAACTTTCACGACGTATCGGCTACCTTCAAGGGCAAGCCGTACACCATGCCGCTTGATGGTGCGCTCCCCAGGGACGCCCGTAGCGGTACCCCCGACACCCGAGGTGGGATGTAGATGAGGACAACCTTCGTCACGTTCGCGCTCGTTTGCCTGATGATCGCCGTCCCTGCTGGAGCCATGGCCCAAGGGACCCAAGAGTA
Organism: uncultured Thermoplasmatales archaeon; assembly: GCA_964464425.1. Lineage (GTDB taxonomy): Archaea > Thermoplasmatota > SW-10-69-26 > SW-10-69-26 > SW-10-69-26 > CAYXGD01. Next base: position 755 of record CAYXGD010000057.1, on the reverse strand, counting down.
CCAGGGCGAGGGTTCCGGCTACGACGGTGGACCCGTCGAGATCACGATGTACCACCACGTGTACAACCTCCTCGACAAGGTCCCCATGAACACCCAGCAGATGGATGCGGCCGTGCCGGACATCGACCAGGGCTTCACCTTCCCCACCGTCGAGGGTGGGCCCGCTGATGTCCCGGTCAGCAACGACAACGAGATGTACATGTACAACTCGCCCGGCCCTGTCCACTACAACACCTCGCTCAAGGAGCCCAAGTACCACCCCGAGCGCGGCCTGTCCTACGATCTCAAGATCGGCAGCGACGGCGCGACCGTGTACTGGTACATGTCCGCCTCGGCCACCGACACCCTGGCCGGCGACGTGGCCCCGACCGACGTCGGCGCCATGCCGGAGGTCACCGTGCGCGCGACCGTGCGCCTCGGTGATGACATCGGCGGCAACCTCGACGACGGTCAGATCGTCGCCCAGGGCGAGACCACCACCAACATCATGACCGGTGTGCCCGGCCAAGGGAACGGCACCGTCACCGAGATCGCCATCCCGCTCAACGTCCAGACGCAGACCATCCCGAAGGACGAGTCCTTCAACCTCAAGGTCGAGTGGTTCCAGACCGAGAGCCCGGTGACCTACATGGACCGCCAGTGGAAGCTCCACAGCGGTCAGGACTACCCCAACCGGCTGGTCTGGAAGGTGGAGAACCCCATCACGATGAACTACGTCCACCCGCAGCCCATCGGGGACCGCAAGATCGCCATCC
>CAYXGD010000056.1:0-11236 GCA_964464425.1 uncultured Thermoplasmatales archaeon | reverse complement strand
GGGCGGCGATGTTGTGGGTGTTGCAGGAGACGATGTGGACGAACCGGTCCTCCAGGGCGTCGAGCTCCTCATCGTTCACGCGGGCCGCGTAGGGCAGGCCGAACCCGGCCTCGCTGCCCTGCGCCAGGAACCCCTTGGGCCCGTCCATGGCCTCGTAGTCGGGCTTGCGCTTGCGGGCGATGCCTGAGGGCGTGGCCTCGATGATGACGGTGGCGGCCTCGAGGGCCTCCTGGAGGCTACCGTCGACGTCGAAGCCTTCGTCCTCGAAGGCGCGGGCCTTCTCGTTGGCCACGACGAACGTCCCGCCGGCATCCTGCAGCTTCTGCACCAACGGCAGATCGCTGCTGCGCGGCGTGTTCTTGGTGAACGTGACCTCGTCGAAACCCAGCTCGGTCCCGTATCGGTTGAAGAGGTGGATCAGCGGCGCCCCGATGGTGCCGCTTCCCTGGATGTGCACGCGGGCCATGGTCCTCAACCACAGCGAGACCAGATGGTCTATAAAACCTTCCTGCCGAGCATCGAAACGGTGTGCGGTCCGGTGCACACGCCCAGACCAGCCGCGAACGCGGCTCTCCCGTCAGGATTTGCAGAGATCGATGAAGTTCTGGAAGATGCGCTCACCGAACTCGGTGTCGCTGACCTCGGGATGGAACTGGAGCCCGTAGAGGCCGCGATCCTTGTCCCGCATGGCTTGGATCTGGCAGTCCTTGCTGCTGGCCAGGATCTCGAACCCGTCGGGCAGGACCGTAACCTCGTCGTTGTGGCTCTCCCAGACCGTGCTCCTCTCAGGCAGGCCCTCGAGGAGGTCGTCTTGCTCGACGCCCTCGCTGAGCACCAGCTCGGTGCGGCCGAACTCCGGGACATCGGAGGGGCCAGCGTCGCCGCCGAAGTGCCGGGCCATGAACTGGTGGCCGGCGCAGATGCCCAGGATCGGGACCTCGGCCTCGTCGAGGTAGGTCCCGCACTCGCCCAGGGCGTCGTCGAGCCCGACCCGGGGGGCACCCCCGGAGAGGACCAGCCCGTCGACCTCGAGCTCGTCGAGGGGCGTCGTGTTGGCCTTGATCTCGGTGTCGACCCCAAGGTCACGCAGCATCCGCCACTCTCGGTGGGTCCACTGACCACCGTTGTCGATCACGACGATCCGGACCATCTACCACGACACCTCCGGGCTCTCGAGGATGCGGGCCACGCCACGGCTACACCAGGGAGGTTCTTAAGCGTTACCGGCTGGACGTGGTGGGCCGGGAGGGGTGTCACCACCTGCGGTGACACATACCGTCTCAAGGGGTCCTATCTGGACTCCCAGCTACCGACCGTCCACGGTCCTCGACCGTGCCGGAGGGTGTTGCCGTGAACCGCCTGTGGAGGATCCTGCCGGTGCTCCTGCTCCTCGTGGCCCAGCCTGCGGTGCCGCTGGTCCTGTCCCACGGTGGCAACGGGGACGGGCACGACAGCGGCGGCGAGCACCAGGGAGCCACGGCTTGGAAGCCCAACGCGACCCGGGTGACCCCCGACCGGCGCTACGTCGATCAGCGGAACGTCGACACGTCGGGTCCGATGATCGTCTGGCAGGAGCGCGAGCTTGGCCGGGATTGGGACATCGTCGCCAAGAACCTTAGCACGGACGGCCCGGCCTTCCCGGTGACCGTCGACGCCGACGCCCAGACCCACCCGGTCATCCAGGGTCCCTGGGTGGCCTGGGTCGAGCACCACGAGGGGAACGCCGACATCGTCGTCCTCAACCTTCGGTCCGGCGAGCAGTTCCAGCTCCCGGACACCGGTGAGGACGACGTCGGCCCGACCATCAGCCACAAGACCATCTACTGGCTCTCTCGGAACAACAAGAACACGGGCCACCTACGAGGCTTCGATCTGGTCGACCGCAAGCTGTTGTACCCCATCGAGAACAAGACGATCGTGGCCCCGCCGGCAGCCCACGGTCCCTTCCTGACGTGGGCCGAGGGCAACAACCTCGAGGCCAAGATCCGCGTCCAGAACATGGACACCGGGGAGACCTGGAGCGCTCCCCACCTCTGGACGCTCAAGGACGGCCCGGCTATCGGTCGCTGGGGGGTGGCGTTCATCGCCGATGTCCACGGCACACAATCCGGCACCTACACCCAACTGTACAACTGGACCCAAGGGAACATCGAGGCCTTCCGGACAGGCAAGTACCCCCACGAGAACGTCGAGGTCTGCGACTCGGGCGTCCTCTGGGACCAGTACGCGCCCGACGTCGACAACGCGCCGACCGTTGCCATCTGGGACGGCTTCACCGACAAGATCGGTGACTTCGGGTACGACAACCACAAGGCCGACTGCACCGGCGACGCCCTGCTCTACGAGAAGGTGGTCCCATCCGAGGATGAGGACCTCGGCCAGACCCACCACCTCTACATGCTCAACCTCGCCTCGGTCCGGGCGCCTGCCAGGGCGACCATCGAGATCGACCCTGGTCTCGAGCGCGGGATCTACGAGGGCAAGACCCTGTTCACCGGGGATCTGATCCTCGGCGATCCCCGGGAGCCGCTCGAGGGGCTCTGGGCCCGGATCGACGGCGGTGAGCTCCAACCGGTCCGAGCCCAGAAGACCGGGGAGGGGACCTACCGATGGCGGGTCGAGGTCGACACCAGCCGCTACTTCAACGGGCAGCACAGCCTCAACATCATCAGCATCGACGAGCGGGGCACCCAGACCCAGCAAGGCTTCGTTTTCTTCACCCACGGCACCTACCAGACCAGCGACGAGGTCTTCGATCAACCCTTGAGGGTCCCGATCGACCGTCCCTCGCCGTTCCCCTTCAGCATCGTGGACCACTACAAGGACTACCAGCCGTTCTACAACACCGTCCTGCTGGTCATCTTCCTGCTGGTGCTGATCGGCTACTTCGTCTACCGGTGGGTCACCCACCAACCGCCGGCGCCACCGGAGTACGTGCCGCCGGAGAGCATCGATCCGTAGCGCGCGGCGACCCGCCCGGACCGGCGACAGCGCCAGGGCTGGGCGGGTGAAGAAGAAGGAAGGAAGGGACCTCAGGGCCCCGAGGGTGGCCTAGTTGCTGCCGCTCGTCTTGTCCTTGGACGAGCTGCTCTTGGAGCTGCCCTTCGACGTGTCGCTCTCGGAAGAGCTGCTCTTGGAGCTCGAGGCGCCCGTGGAGCTGTCCTTCGAGCTGGAGGAGCCCTTGGATCCGCTGCTGGAGGCGCCCTGGGTCTCCGAGGCGCTACCCTCGCTCTCCTCCTTCTGGGCGGTCGTGCTCGTCTCGGCCTCGGGCTCACCGGCGTCTGCCTCGGTCTCGGTGACCGGGGCCGTGGTGACCTCGCGCCCGGTCATCTTCCGCGTCCGGGGGAGGTTCTCGCGGACCAGCTTGCTGACCTCCTCGGTCTGCTGGCGGACGATCTGGGTGACGCCCTGGGTCCGCTGGCTGACCTCCTCGAGCACGTCCTCGGTCCGCTGGTTGACGTCCTTCGAGAGGCGCACGACGCGCTCGCGGCCCTTGTCCAGCGGCTCGCGGATCGCCTCGGTGGCCCGGTTGACCGGGTCCCCGTGGCGGGTCGTGTAGTCCTCGTACTGGTTCTTGGCCAGCTCGACGTGCTCCTTGGCGGCCTTCTCGATCTCCTCGGCCGTCTGCTTGGCGCTGTTCCGCAGGTTCTTCAGGTTCATGGGGGTCACTCCTGGGGGGATGTGGAAGGTGAAGGGACATCGGTCTCGGTGGATGGGTCCTCGTCCAGGTCGATGGCCTGCTTGACCCGATCCTCGGCCGACGAGCTTTGCTGGGCTACCCACCGCTCGATGCGGTCGTAGAGCCCCTGGAACGAGCGAGGCGCGTTGGTCTCCAGGAACTGCTTGGTGGCCTCGTTGGGTCCCTGGAACCGGTCCTTGAGATCCTCGTACTCGTGGAAGGCCACCCGCATCTGTTGCTGGGTGGCCGCTTTGATCTCGTCGACGAGGTCCCGCGCGTCCGGCTGGGTCTTGGCCTCGCCCTCGGGCAGGACCACGAGGACCTCCCGGCCCGCGTACTCGGTGAACCCGCTGATCTGCCCGTTGGGGCTCACGCGCTTGGTCCCGAGGATCTTGCCGCGACCGATGTCGATCTTCATACGCTCACGCTCGCTGTGTTCCGTTGTGCGAGATACACTCCGTACTTATACTTAATCCTTTGGAGGCGGCTACTACTTTGTGGAGTAGCAGATGGTGGATGACCTCGACGGTCAGGCATCGTCCGAGGGGCCTCGGAGCTGGAGCCGGTGCTCGGGCTCCTCCTCCGGGCTCCAGGTCGCCGCGTCCATCGGTCGGGCCAGCTCGAGCTCGAAGCCCGCGCACGGGGTGCCCAGATCGAACCGCTCGATCACGGCCGGATCGACCTCCCCGTAGTGGCCCAGGACCCGGCCGCTGGCCTGGTCGGTCACCGCGGCGCACCGGCCGGCCACGAACGGGGGCTGGCTGGCGGTGCTCTCCTGGAAGCGGTAGCCCAGCCCCCGAAGCAGGGCCTCGACGTGGGACTTGATCCTGGTGAACCCCGCGTCCGAGGCCACCTCGAGCCCCGCCACACGGCGTCGGTTGGCCGGCGCGTGCCCATCGAGGCCGGCCTGGACCACGTCGCCGACCTCGAAGAGGCGCTGGGGCAGGTCCCGGTGGGTGTTCCGCGAGGCCAGGGTGAGAAGGGGTGGCAGGAGCCGGCGGCGCAGGACCGCCTGCTCGCTGGTCTCGGGGTTGGCGGTGGCCAGCACCGGCTCCTCGGCGCTGATCGCCTCGGTCTGCTCCCACCGGCTGGTGAGGGTCAGGGTCATCACCTCCAGGTAGCCAAGGCCGGTCAGGGCCCGGCGAACCTGCTCGTCGAAGCGCTGGGTCCGTGACGCCTGGCCGTAGGTGACGGCCTGGGGTGATGCTCCTTGGAAGGCGTCCATGCCATGGCCGATCCCGATGTCCTCGATCAGGTCGACCGCGTGGAGCACATCGCTCCGCCAGGCGGGGACCTCCACGCTGACCGTACCGTCCTCCACGCTGACACCGTAGCCCATACGCTCCAGCGCGGTCACCACGTCGTCGGTGGAGAGCTCGAGGCCCAGCAACCGCTGGGCGTGGGCCACCTCGACCGTGCGGCGGGTCGTGGACAGGTCCGGGGTGACCAGCGGCTCGTCGTCCTCGACGACGGTGACCCCGGCGAGCTGGCCCCCGATCTCGGCCAGGTGGCTGAGCACGATGTTGAGCACCTGGCGGCAGGCACGCCGGTCGGTGCCGGTCACGTCGACGAAGACGTCGGTGGTCCCCTCGCGAAGGGTCGTCCTCGTCCCGTTGATGATCGGCGGGAACGAGAGGATCTCGCCCTCATCGTCGACGATCAGCGGCCAGCGCTCGTGGTCGTGGACCAGGTGGCCGTAGTCCTGGCCCTGCTCGATCTCGGTGAGCATCGCCCGCATCGTCATCTCGTCGTGCCCGTGGAGGGGGACGAAGCTGACCTCGTCCGGGTCCACGGCCTTGTAGGTGTAGGGCGGGGTGATGTCGCGGGCGTCGTGGATGCCCACGCTGACCTTGCGCCGACGGGCACCCAGGCCCCAGTGCAGGTCCTCCTGGAGCTCCATCAGGGCCTTGAGACCGTCCTCGTCCAGGTCGATCCCGTGGGCAGCCCCGCACACGACCACCGGACGCACCTCACGGACCGACCGGTCCACGTGCAGGGTCTGCTCGGGCTCGGCCACCTCGTAGCTGGTCAGGCCCGGCTCGTAGCCTAGGTAGGCCCGCAAGGCCCGGCCCAGCAGCTCGGCGGACAGCAGGTCCGGCCGGTCCGGGAAGACCTCCACCGACCACTCGGGCCCCTGGCTGTCCTCGATGGGCACGCCGAACATCGGTAGGCGTTCTCGCAGCGTCCCCTCGTCGGTCTGCTTGCCAAGGGCGGCCTGCAGGCGAGCAAGCGGGAAGTGGAGGACCGGCATCTCGCCCTCCATACCGAGGGGGTCTACATAAAGCATGGCGGCCTGCCAGGGCCGTCCTCGTTACAGCCAAATAACCCGCTCCCTTTGGCCAGGCACCGTGACCAGCCGACTCCCCGGGCTGTACAAGCTCAGCGTGGACGACCGCCTCGCCAAGCTCCAGGAGGAGGGCATCCTCGATGACGGGCTGACCAAGGCGCTGGTCCACCCCGTGCCCCTGGCCGAGCTGGACGACCTATCGGAGAACGTCGTCGGCCGGTTCGAGCTCCCCATCGGGTTGGCCACCAACTTCATCGTGAACGGGCGCGAGGTCCTGGTCCCCATGGCCACCGAGGAATCGTCGGTGGTCGCCGCCGCCAGCCACGGCGCCAAGGCTGCCCGGTCCAAGGGCGGGTTCACCGTGGAGGGGGGCTTCCCCCGGATGATCGCGCAGATCCACCTCGTCGACCTGGAGGACGCCTACCAGTCCCAGGCCCAGCTGCTGGCCGTCCGCGAGGAGCTCCTGTCCACCCTCCGCGACCCCGACGGGTCCATGGAACGACGTGGCGGCGGGCCCCAGGACATCGAGGCCTACGTCAACAAGCTGGAGGACGGCACCGAGTTCCTCACCGTCCACATCATCGCCGACGTTCGGGACGCCATGGGCGCCAACTACGTCAACGGGCTGGCCGAGGCGCTGGCTCCCCACCTGGCCGAGATCACCGGCGGCCGGCCCCTGATGCGCATCCTGTCGAACCTGGCAACCAAACGCGTGGTCCGGGTGGCCGCCGCCTTCGACCAGGACGTCCTCGGCGGCCCCGACGTCGTCGCCGACATCGTCAAGGCCAACGAGGTCGCCAAGGTCGACCCCCACCGGGCCGCCACCCACAACAAGGGCGTGCTCAACGGCATCACGGCCGTCACCCTGGCCACCGGCAACGACACCCGAGCTGTCGAGGCAGGCTGCCACGCGTACGCTGTCCGCACAGGCGGCTACCGCGCCTTGACGACCTACGAGCAGACGCCCGAGGGGGACCTCCTCGGCAACCTCGAGGTCCCGCTGCCGCTGGGGACCGTGGGCGGGGCGACCTCGGTCCATCCCCAGGCGCAGGCCGCGCTGAGGGTCTTGGACGTCCGCTCGGCTCAGGAGCTGGCCCACGTGGCCGCCGCCGTCGGCCTGGCTCAGAACGTCGCTGCCCTGCGCGCGCTGGTCACCGAGGGGATCCAGGAGGGCCACATGGCGCTGCACGCGGTCAACCTCGCCCGTCAGGCCGGCGTCCCCAAGGAGATGGTGGATGAGGTCGCCGAGCGGATGGTGGCCGACGGTCAGGTCAGCCAGTCGGCCGCCCGGCGCATCGCCAAGGACCTGGGCGCGAGGTTCGAGAGCTGACCGCTGCCGGGATCAACGGTTCTGCTCGCGGACCAAGGCCAGCGGCTCGTCGATCCGGGTCACGCAGAAGGCGCACTCCAGCCCAGGATCGCCACCGTTCTGCTGGGGCAGCACGCTGAACTCCGGGTCCACCGGCTCGCCGTCGTTGGAGATGCAGGCGGGGTTCGGGCAGGTCACCAGGCCCGTGACCTCCTCGGGAAGCTCTGGGTGGATCTTCTCGGCGACGTGGTAGTCCCGGATCAGGTTGACCGTGGCCTTGGGGGCCAGCACCGCCAGGCGCTCCAGGTCGGCGGGATGAAGCTCCCGGTCCTCGACCTTCACGATGTCCTTGCGGTCCTTGCTGGCCGAGGGCACGTTCATGACGACCGAGACGGTGGAGACCGACCCGTCCCGAGGGATGCCGAGGACCTGGCAGACGGCCAGGGCCGACCCGGCAGGCAGGTGGTCGATGACGGTCCCGTTCCGGATCGGGGTGACCTTGAGCTCCCGGGCCATCAGTTCCCCACCCCCAGGACATCGCGGAGCACGGCCATCCGGACCGGCAGCCCGTTCCGGGCCTGCTGGAAGTAGGCGGCGTGCTCGGTCTCGTCCACCGCCGCGTCGATCCCGTCGACGCGAGGTAGCGGGTGGAGGACCCGCATGCTGGGCTTGGCCTCGCGCAGCAGGTCCAAGGTGATCGGGTCTTGGCGTTGGGCGGGGGCATCGTCGATCCGCTCCCGCTGGACGCGGGTCTGGTAGACGATGTCGACCTCGGGGATCACGCTCTCCAGAGCCTCAGCATGCTCCAGGGTCGCCCCCCGGGTCTCGGCCTCCTCGGCCAGCCGCTCGGGCAGGGCCAGATCGCCGGCCGGCACGAGGGTGAGCTTGGCACCGTACAGGGCCAGGGCCAGGACCAGGCTGTGGACCGTCCGACCGTAGCGGAGGTCGCCGGCCAGGGCCACGTGGACGCCCCGCAGGTCACCGGCGGCCTCACGGATCGTGTGGAGGTCGGTCAGCGTCTGGGTCGGGTGCTCGCCGGCACCATCCCCGGCGTTGACGATCGGCACGTCGGCGAAGCGGGCGGCCAACCGGGCAGCCCCCTCGCGAGGGTGACGCAGCACGATCGCATCCGCGTACCCGCTGACGACCCGCACCGTGTCGGCCAGGGACTCGCCCTTGGCCACGCTGGAGGTCGCGTCGTCGGCCACCGAGATCGTCGATCCACCCAAGCGCTGCATGGCCGACTCGAAGGACAGGCGCGTCCGCGTCGATGGTTCGTAGAACAGGGTGGCCAGCACGCGGCCGGCCGCATCGTCGGCGCGTTCGCCCGTGCCTCGCTTGGCCTGGCGCTGGGCCTCATCGAGCAGAGCGTCGATCCGCCCGGTGTCCAGATCGCGGACGCTCACGAGGTCCGGCTGATCGGTCCCGGGCCCCTTCGAGGACCCTCGAGCAGCTACCATACGCGTGCGCAGACCCGAACCCCCACATGAAGGTGCGGGTCGACGAGCGGGCATCAGGCCCGAAACCTCCTTGACCTCCCCGGCGCTGATGCGCTGCCCATGGTCTCAGCCCGACGCCGCTTCGAGATCCTCGCCGAGGACGCCGACGAGCGAGGGCTGACTCCGAAAGCATGGTGGCTCGGGCGCGCACGCCACGAGGACGTCAAGGAGGCCCTGGGGGAGGATGAGCGGGCAGAGTTCCGCGAGGGGCGTCTTATCACCTACGACGGGCTGCCGGTCAAGCTGCTCAAGGAGTCCCCTGGCCGGTTCGCCCTGTGGTGCGCCGAGGGCGTCTTGGACCTGTGACCGCGGCGGTCAGTCCCGTTGCTGGCGGACGAAGGGCACGCCGGTGCGCTCGTTCACGCCGACCTCGTACCCGTCGGGCAGATCCGACGGGCTGGCGTCCTCAGGCGCGGTGCGCGCGAAGAAGTACAGGTCGCGCGTGTCACCGTCACCGGTCTCCACGACCTTGTGGTACAAGGTGTAGGGACCGTGCGTGTAGCCGCCGCCCGGAGCCCCATCGTCGTCGAGCTCAGGGGCCTCCTCCTCGACGGCACCCTCCGAGGCGTCGTCAGCCACGGGCTCGGTCTCGGCGGTCATCGGCTCCTCTTCCTCCTCGTCCCAGGCATCCTCGTCCCAAGGGTCGGGCTCCTCGGCGGCCTCCTCTTCCCCGGGCCAGGCGACCTGGTCCTCCTCGGTCGTCTCGACCCCCCGATCCTCATCCTCTTCCTCGGCTGGCGGCTCCTCGACGGTCTCGGCCTCGGCGCTCTCGGCCTGGGCCGGTTCCTCCTCGGGTTCGGCGAGGGTGAACTCGACCTCCTCGAACTCAAGCTCGTCGTCCTCGACCGCCTCGGCTTCCGCAGGCTCCTCCTCGGGCTGATCCTCGGGCTCCCATAGGTCGGCGAAGGGATCGTCCTCCTCCTCTTCGACGGCCTCGGCCTCGAGGGCCTCCTCGGCGGGCTCCTGCTCCATGGCCTCGGCGTCCTGGGTCTCCCAGTCCTCCTCGGCTTCGAACTCGGGGGTGTCGTCGTCGGGGTCCTCGAGCAGGTTCTCCCAGAACTCCTCGTCCTCCTCCTCGTCGGACCAGATGTCCTCGTCGTCCTCATCGAGCTCGTCCTGCTCGGGCTCGGCCTCGGCGAGCTCCTCTTCGGCCAGGAGGTCATCCTCGAGGAGATCCTCGTCCTCCTCCTCGGGCCAGGCGGGCTCCTCGAGGTCCTCATCGAGGTCGTCGTCCTCGGGCCACGCCTCTTCCTCCTCTTCCTCCTCCAGCTCAGGGAGGGCAAGATCGGTCTCCAGGTCGGCGGAGAGCTGATCGATGCCACCCTGGCTGATCTGCTCCTCGCCCGGGACGATCCAGTCGCCCTCGACCCCGCCGGTCGGCGGGGCCACGATGGTGAAGCCGGATAGGTCGTCCCACGGGCCAGGTTCACCTTGACCGTTCACAGGCGTCTGCTGCCGCTCCTGGACGAGGGCGTCCTCGGCGACGACGACCTCGGCCGGCTCCGGCTCGCTGCGGGCCTCCGGTTCTTCCGCGACGACGACCTCGACGTGGCCCGGCTCGCGCTCCTCCTCGGGTTCCTCGTCGGGTGCCTCGCCCGTCTCGGCCGCGACGATCTCGACGGTCCCCGGTTCCTCGGCGACCGCAGGCTCCTCTTCACCCTCCACCTTGATCGTCGTCACGCTCGGGTGGCGGTCCTCCTCGGGCTGGTCGGACACCGGCGGAGCCGGCGGCTCCTCCTCACCCGCCTCGAGGGGTTCCTCGGGCGGAGGAAGGTCCTCGTCGTCGTCCTCGGCGTCCGCTGCCTCCCCGCCGTGCTCGACGAGGGTCCGATCCAGGCGGGCATCGATGGATGCCAGGACCTTGTACTCCTGGTCGTCCTCCGCCTTGGACTTGAGGACGTCGGATGGCATCCAATCGAGAACATCGCGAAGAAGGCGAGCCTCCTCGTCCTTCTCGTCCTTCTCCGCCTTGCGATCGGCATCGGTCATGGCACGGGCACCTTTGTCTCGTAGGCAGCCTTAGCGGGTTTAAGAATTGCGCTAGTTTTCCGGGGGAAAACAAGGGGTTGAGGGTCCACCCGGTCCCAAGGAGGCGGATCGGTGACCGGGTGACCCACGAGCCGTAGCCGCGAGGCCCGGGCCCAGCTCCCGTCGTGCAGAGCTCGCAAGGCGGCTGAGCCGGTCGTCGCCACGACGGGGAACCGGCGGACCTTCGGGCGCAGGGATCCAGCCCGTCCTATCGCTGGACAGACCCCTGGTACGGCTGGTCCAGCGACGAGCCTCGGCTCGGATCTCGGACATAGGGAGTGCCGCTCGGGCAGCGGTGGCGGCGGGTTCCGTCCTTCGGGGGTCACCCTTGCCACCGCTGGCGTCGCCCGAACGCTCCCGCTAGGTGATGCGTTGGGTGCAGCGGGAGCGTTCGGGCTTGCATGAGCTCCTCAGCTGGGTTGCGCGACGACCTA
>CAYXGD010000055.1:0-11374 GCA_964464425.1 uncultured Thermoplasmatales archaeon | reverse complement strand
CTCCACAGCGACGACGAGGTCCGCGGCCAAGTGACCGACACCCTGGCCGAGGACCGCGACCTACCCGAGGTCGACCCGAGCGCCAGCGGGGATGTCTCCGCCAGCCACGCCACCGAGATCGCCAGCAGCGCGACCGGCCAGGCTGGCCTCCCCTGATCGGGTCGACATGGGACCACCCTAGGGGCCCTGCCCCTGCGGTGGCCGGGTCCGCGTCTCGACGTGGACCCGGCACCGACCCCCTACCCCTCACCGGGGTCTCTCACGATGAACAGGGCTCGTACCATGGTGCGGGCGCCCGCGGGGTCCCGGTCCGCCGGGACCCCCGGGTGTCTACACTCCGTCGGGGCGAGCCGCCCTGTCCCCTCTTCTCCGATCTCGAGATCTCAGACCGCCTGGAGGATCTTGGCCAAGCCGGTGTCGTGCTCGATGGTCGTGGTCCAGTCGTCCCCGATCGACTTGCGGCGTTCCAGGAAGGCCTCGAGCGGTGCCTTGAGCGAGGGTTCGAAGCGGTCGTTGCCCACGATCCGCTGGTCGCCGAACACGAAGGTCGGCACCCGCTTGATGCCCAGGTCCTCCTCGGCGGCCTCGTCGATCAGGTCCAGCCGGTACTGGTAGCTGTGGTGCTCGATGGCCTCGAAGAAGGCCTCGGGATCCAGGCCGATCTCCTCGACGATCCCGGCGAGGACCTCGCGGTCGCCGATGTCCAGGCCGTCGGTCCAGACCGCCTCGAAGACGGCATCGTTGTACGCATCGAAGACCTCGTCGCCCTGCTCGCGAGCGTAGAGGGCGCCGCGGAGGGCCAGGTTGCTGTTGATGCCGATGTCGGGGCCGTCGAGCGCCACGTCGACCTCGTCGGCCATCGCCTCGACCCACCCGATGTAGTCCTCCGGCGGCTCGAAATCGTGCTCCTCACCGGACGGCACGGCGTTGGGGTAGATCTCCCAGGGCAACATCTCGATCTGGACGTCGTAGGTCCGCTCGAGCTCGTCGGCGCGCTGCTTGCCGATGTAGGCGTACGGGCACACGTAGTCGTAGAACACGTACACCGTCGGGGAGGCGATCTCAGGGCTCATCGAGGACCCATGCGGGTCCCTGGCCCTTGAACCTACCCTTGGATGGTCGTTTCGAGCCGGCTCCGGAAGGGTTGATATCCGCTGAGGGGGAACGTGGCGACGAGATGTCACGAACCGCCACCCTGGTGACCGTGTTGCTCGTCGCCATGACCGCCGTGGCTCCGGCCAGCATGGCCCAACCGGCCGGTGCTGGACCGCCGTCCGAGGGGCCCGGCGGCACGGGCGACGCCGAGGGCGAGCGAGGCCTCGAGCGGGCGATCGAGGTGGTGCCGAGCTTCGTCGCCGACCTCCTGCGCAACCTGCTTGGCTGGTTCACCCCAGGCTGATGGGTCGACGCTCGACCGAAGGCACGCTCGACCGGTGATGCCGGCCGAGCCGCTGCCTGAGCCGTCTCCCCCAGGCGCTTGGCCTACGCTACCTGGATGACGCCGCAGAGGACCCGCGGTCCAGCGTTGCCGGACGGCTGGCTCTCGCCATCGTCGGCATCCTGGTGGACGATGACGGTCCTGTTGAGGACGCTGCGCTCAGCACCGTCCTCCAGGGTCACGTTGGCGGCGAACGTCGCCTGGCCGGTACCGTCCTCGCCGATGACCAGGTTGCCCAGGTCCCCAGCGTGCTCGCCGTGATCGGCCCCGTCGGGGTCGAAGTGGCCGCCAGCCGCGCCGGCAGCGATCGGGCCGTCGGCTCCGGCCGGCGAGCAGTCCCCGTTGGTGTGGATGTGGACGCCGTGCTCGCCGGGGCTGAGACCCTCGACGGTCACGGTGATGGACACCTGGCCAAGGAACGGGCCCTCGGTGAGGTTGGCTTGTCCACGTTCGGCACCGATCCCCTCGGGCGTGACCGCCTGGAGGGTGGCGCTGGCCATCGGCGGCGCCAGGGTCCCCTCGGGGCAGGTCAGGGCGTCGTGGCCGTGGTAGCTGTGGCCGTCATCCTCGTGGTGCTGGCCGAAGGGCGCCGCGGGTTGGTCGTGCCAGAGGTGCAGCTCAGCGTGCCAAGGCATGCCGGGGAAGTGCCCAGGCATCGGGCCATCCAACGGGACGCCCATGAGCGACGGGACGGTCTCGGTGGTGTTCATCTCGGTGCCCTGGGTGACCACCACCCACTCGAGCCCTGCCAGCTGGGCGTTGGCGACGTCGTAGATGCCGCCTGGGCCCGGGAGGAACATGGCGACCTCGGGCTCGGACGCGTTCAGCTCGGTGTCGAACGCGGGCGTCTTGACCCAGTGGACGCCCATGCCGGGGTCGCACACCGAGGTGGGCGCGTACCCAGCCGCCAGGGCCTGCTCCCCGGTGGCCAGGCTGTCGGCCAGCCCTCGGGCCAGCTCGATCAGGCCGACCTCGGGGGGCGTGGTGCCACGGGGGCACTCGACGGCCGGGTGCTCACCGTGGTGCATGCCGTCCTCCATCAGGTGATCGTCGAGGTAGACGTGCAGCTCGGCGTGCCAGGGCATGCCGGGGAAGTGCCCAGGCATCGGGCCCTCGAAGGGCATGCCGTGGAGGCTGGGCACGCTGTCGGTCGTGTTCATGTCGGTCCCCTCGGTGACGACGACGTACTCGATCCCGAGGAACCGCGCACCCTCCCAGTCGGTCAGGTTGGCCGTCTTGGGAAGGAACATCAGGACCTCGGGCGCGGTCTCATCGAGCTCCGTGTCCAGCAGATCGGGCTGGATCCAGTGGACCCCCATGCCCGGGATGCAGTACCGGTCGGGCTGGTAGCCGGCCGCCAGGGCCTTCTCGGGCGTGTCGAGGTCCTCGGCCACGGCCTGCGCGTTGGCCATCAGCTTGGCCATGCCGGCCATGTGATCGTCGCCGGTCTGGTCCTCGGCGCCGTCGCCATCCGGCGAGGTGCAGCCTGCGAGCACGAGCGCGAGACAAAGGGTGAGAACGATCCAGAGGTTGTTGCCTGCCACGGTGGTCCCCTATCGCCAGGGACGCCGAGGCCGTATTTAACCGAGGTGGAAGGCGCCGGTCGCCCGAGGGCCGGTGGCCCCGCGCGCGGATCCCGGGCCCGCGGCGAGGTCTTCAAGGCCCCGAGCCTGATGGTCCCATGTGGACAAGCCCCGTCTCCTCGCTGCCGCCAGCTTCCTGCCGACCCTTGTCGGCATGATCCTCTTGGATCTGGCCCTGCTGCCGGCCGCCCTCGGGGGCCAGGGCGGCGTGAGCGGGACGACGGTCTGGACCGGCGCGACCCTGTCGATCCTGGGTGGCGCGATCCTGGTCGCACGGGCCGGCACGCGCCTCAGGCAAGGCGTCCTGGGGGGCCTGCTTGCCGTGGCCGTCGGCCTGGTGGTCGTCGGGTGGGTCACCCATGGCCAGGTGGGGGAGTTCTCCGATCTGGCCGCCGTCGTCACGTGGATGATGGCCCTGGGCGCCTACCTGGTGTTCCTTGGGGCCGCCCTCTGGATGCTCGCGACGCAGGGCGGGCGGGCGATCCTGGTCCTGGTGCTGGGTCTGGCCGGCGCCTCGTTCCTCGTGGGGCTAGCCTCGGTGCGTTGGCCTGCGATCCCGCCCGAGACCGGCCCCCTCTTCCTGGTCGGTCTGCCGCTGGTCGCCCTGACGCTGGCCGTGGCTGGCTCGATGGCCATGGTCCTGGCCACGGGCGAGCAGGACGTCCACGCGGCGTGATCGCCGCGCCGGCTCACTCCTTGGTGAAGTCCTGTTCGATGCGGGAGAGCTCGGGGCCCGCCTGATCCTGGTACTTGGACCCGCGCTCGTGGCCGTAGGGCCTCAAGGCTGCGTTCTTCATCTGGTGCAGGACGATCTGGCTGATCCGCATCTTGGGGTGCAGGGCCACCGGCACGCGGCCGAGGTTCGAGAGCTCGAGGGTGATCTTGCCCTTGAACCCAGGATCGCACAGCCCGGCGGTGGCGTGGACCACGATGGCCAGGCGGCCTAGGCTGGAGCGTCCCTCGACCATGGCGACCAGGTCGTCGGGGATCTCGACCCGCTCGTAGGTCGAGCCCAGGGCGAACTCGCCTGGGTGGAGGATGAAGACGTCGCCATCCTGGATGTGGACCTCCTCGGTGTACTCGCTCTGGGTGCCCTGGTTGGTCGGATCGATGTAGGGCACGTGGGTCGTCTTGTAGACGACGAAGTCGTTGCCCAGCCGGAGGTCGATGCTGGAGGGCTGGACCTGGAGTTTCGGGTCGTCGAGCGGGTCGACCACGAGGTCGCCCTCCTCGAGGCGCTGCTCGATGTCGCCGTCCGAGAGGATCATCGGCCCTCCAGAGAGAGGCTGGCATACAAACCTATGGGGCCGGCTTCCGGTGGGCCTCATCGCCGCCAGGGTTCGAGGACCTCGCCGTCCCGGTCCCCATCGATCCGGAACTCGATCCAGCCGACCCGGCCGGCCTCGACCAGCTCGCGGATCCGGCGCTGGTCCTTGGTGGTCCGCGAACGTGCAGCCTTGATCTCGACGAGGTAGACGGCCTCCTCGGTGAACTGGACGCCATCGATGGGGTCCCCCAGGAACCGGAAGCGCTGGGGATCGTGGGGCCAGGCGTCCATCCAGGGCGCGAACTGCTCGGTGAGCTGACCGTACCGGGTCGACTGGGAGCGCTTGCGGGAGCGGGCCTTGGCCAGGCGTTCCTTGAGGCCGCGCCGGGAGCGCCAGGCCAGGTAGAAGGCTAGCCAGCCGAAGGCGATCAGGCCCAACGCCATCCAGACGACCTCGGTGGGGACCTCGACCATCGGCTCACCCCAAGCGCGCGACCTTGGCCGACCCGACGTGCCGGTACCGGTCCGGCATGCAGGTCAGCACGATCACCTGGCAGTCGCGTCCGGCCGTGGCCAGGACCGCACCCATCGCTTCCAGCCGGGACGGGTCCGAGTAGCCCAGAGCGTCGTCGAGGAGCAAGGGGACCCCGCCGTCGTCGGCCACGATGGTCGCGCAGGCCAACCGCGTCAGGATGCTGAGCTGCTCCTTGGCGCCCACACTCAAGCTGTCGTAGGGGACCGTCCGGCCGCGGAAGGTCCGGGCCCGGAGGGTCAGATCCTCGTCGAGGCTCACCTGGAAGCCGTCACCGTAGACGATCCGCCCCAAGCGTTCGATCTCCTCGCGCAGCGGGCCGACGTAGGCCTGCCGGGCCTTGCTGCGCTCCTCCTCCATGACCTCGTAGAGGAGCTGGGCCGCCTGGGCGCGGCGTCGCACAGCGTCCAGGTCCCGCCGGGCATGGGCCAGCTCGGCGCGCTTGCCCTCCAGCTGCTCGTGGAGGCCCTCCTGCTCGCGGGCCCGCAGGATACCGCGGAGCCCCTCGAGCTCCTTCTCGAGCTCCCGGACCTCGCGCCGCGTGCGGTCGAGGACCTCCTTGGCGTTCTCGGCCTGGGCCCTGACGGCCTCGGGGTTGGCCTCTTGGAGGGCCTGCTCGGCGGCCCCGAGGGACGCCATGGCCTCCTCAAGGGTCGCTTCCCTTGCCTCCAGGACCTCCTGGAGCTCGTCGTCCGGGGCCTCCTGGCGGGCGGTCTCGAGGCGCTGGCGAGCCTCGTCCAGGTCCTGCTCGGTGGCCTCGACCTTGAACTCGAGCTCGCGCACCTGGTCCCGTTGGGTCTCCAGGGCCTCCTGAGCTCGCTCGTGATCGAGGCGGGTCTCCTCCAGGGCCTGCTCCGCGGCCTCGAGGGCTGCCTCGACCTCACGGTGCAGGGCCTGGGCAGCTTCAAGATCGTCGGGCAACGGCGGCTCGTCGGGGCGCTGGGCCGGGTAGGCGTCGACCTGGGCCTCGAGGCTGGTCACGGCTTCCTCCAGCGCGTCGAACTCGCGGCCGTCCAGGGCTTGCGCGAGCCGGTCGTTGGCGCGGTCGAGGGCCTGGACGGCCTGGCGGCGCTTGTTGTTGGCCTGGCGGGCCTCTGCCAGGGTCGCCACGCCGGCGTCCTCCAGCAAACGGTCCCGCTGCTCCTTGGCGTCGGCCAGGGCCTGCCGGAGGTCTTCGGTGCTACGGCCGGCGTCGATCTCGAGCGTGAGGGTCTCGGGGATCTCGAGGCTGATGTGTTCGGCGACAGCGGCATCGAGGGTCTCGTCGGCGGTGAGATCCCGGTCCTCGCCGTCGATCCGGAGGGACAGGTCGGTGCCGGCGGCGAGGTGGACGGTGGGGCCCTGCTCCTCGAGCCGGTCGGTGAGGTTCTCGACCTCCATCTCGGCCCGGGTCAGCTCGTCGACGAGCGCGTCGTCGACCTGGATGGCCGCCAGGGTCTCCCGGGCTTCCTGGGCGGCCTCTCGGGCGTCCTCGGCGCGTTCCTTGGCCACGGCCAGGCGACCGAGCTCGCGTCGGTGACGCAGGTGCTCCAGGTCCCGCCGGCGCAGCCGTTCTAGGGTCTGGGCTTCTTTGTGCGCTTGGCGGGCGGTCTCCAGGGCATCCCGTGCCTCCTCGTGAGCGTCCTCGGCCCGGGTCAGGGCGGGACGGGCGTCCTCGAGGGCGGCCTGATCCTGTTCGAGGGTCTCCTCGGCCTCGGCGACGGCTTCGATCAGGTCCTCGCGCTGCTGGGCGGCTTGCCGGGCGCTCTTGAGGCGCTCCTCTGCGGTCTCCTTCTCGGCCTTGGCCTGATCCCGCGCCTGGTCGAGCCGCTGGATCTCGGTGAGCTTCTCAGCCCACTCGGCCTGTCGCTCCTCGGCGTCCGGGAGGCGGGCCTTGGCGGCCTCCAGCTCCTCCTCCAGCGTACGGCTCCGCTCGACGTCGTCCTCGAGCTCCCGGTAGCGGCGCTGGAGATCGGCGACCTGGTCCTCGAGGCCATCGTCACCTTCGACGGCGGCGATCTGCTCGCGGTATGCCTTGCGACGGTTGCCCGTGCTGGTCCAGAACTCGCTGTAGACGTCCTCGACAGCGTCGAAGAGGGCCATCTCGTCGTCGCCGATCCGGGCCCCGCCGGCAGCTTGATCCAGGGCTTTGGACAGGGCGGTCTGGTCGGTGAGGTCGGCCTGGCCCACCTCGGTGCCTTGCTGGACGCGCAGGGCCCGCCAGAGGTCGGTGTCCAGGGTCTCCTCGAGGATCTCGAGGGCCCGATCGTGGGCCTGGTCGCCGGTCAGGTTCTCTGGCGTCGGCTCGTGGATCGCCAGCTCGGTGGCCGCGTCCTTGCGGAACCGCTTGCGGTAGGTGAAGCGGTACGGGCCGGTGGCCATCTCGACCTCGACCTCGGGTCCGACGTCGCGGTCGACGGGGATGATGGCGTCGACCTCGTTGGCCGTCGAGCGATCCTTGCGGTCGAAGATCAGGTCCAGGGCCTCGGCCAGGCTGGACTTGCCGACCTCGTTGGGCCCCTCCACGATGGTCACGCCCTCGGGGTCGGGCTCGACCTCGTGCTCGTCGATGCCTCGGTAGTCCTTGAGCCGGAGGCGCAGGAGCTTCATGCGCGGCCACCCCCGGCCAGGCGGTAGAGGAGGCCAAGGGCGTCGCTGGCTTGCTGGGCCTGCTCGCCGTCCCCCTCAGCCATGGCGTCGAGCCGCTCCAGGGTGGTCTCGGCGAAGCCCGAGAGCCCCAGCTCGGAGAGGTCGGCCTCGTCCGGGAGCACGGCGAGGTCCGTGTGGCGGCCCCAGATCTCCACGGCGGCGTAGAGGTCCCTGGCGTGGGCGATCAGATCATCGAGGCGCGCCTTCTGCCGGAGGTTGAGCGTGCCGACGAAGCTGAGCTTGATCAGGGTCCGGGCGCGGGCGTCGATCCCGTCGAGCCACGCCTCGAGCCGGTCGAGGTCCTCCTCGCCATCGAGCTGCCAGCGTTCCTCCTCGAACCGCCAGCGCCCGACGCTCAGCGGGGTGACCTCGATGTCGTCCGTGAGGTCGACCAACAGCGCGTTGCCGGGGTCGGGCTCGTCGTAGGCGGTGGGTTCCGGGGCCCCGGCGTACCAGATCCTCCCTGAGCGACCGACCTGCTCGGTGGAGTGCTTGTCTCCCAGGGCGATGTAGTCGACCTTGCCGGCCTCCAGCGCAGCCTCGGCGTCGTCGAGGCGGATCAGGGAGGGGTCCTCGGGGTCCGGTGAGAGGGCATCGACCCCACCGTGGGCCACCAGGATCCGCCGGGAGCCTGGCTGGGGCTCGACCTCGGCCAAGCGCTCGGCGACCAGATCCTTGAGCGGCCGTTTGGAGCGCCAGGGCGCGCCAAGGAGCTCTATGTCGTCGGTGACCTGCACGGGGCCTGCTTCGAGGAGGTGGACGTGATCTGGCCTGTGGTCGAGGAAGGTCTGGGACCGGTAGATCGTGGCTGGGCCCAACGGGTCGTGGTTGCCCGGCAGGAGGTGGATCGGGACCGGGACCTCGCGCATGGCATCCAGGGCCCGGACGATCGTCCGGCGGTCGACGTGGTTGCTGTCGAACGCGTCGCCGGCCACCACGATGCAGGCCGCGCCGTGCTCCTGGGCCAACTCGCCCATGCGCCGGATGGCGTCGTTGCGAGCCTCGGAGAACCGGGCCTGGGCGTCCCGGTCGAGGAAGTGGCGAGTCATGCCCAGCTGCCAGTCGCCGGTATGCAGGATCCGTGTCATGGTGATCGTCCGGTGGGTGGGAGCCCAACCACGCGGCCCGGTATCAAGGCCGCGCTGTGAGCAGCGTGTGACGCTCCCCATCCCTACGTTCCATCCGGGGAGAGGTGCCCGATAGTACCGGGACCGGGCGACCGGTATCCTACGGCTGCCATCGACCCCCCACCAGGAGAGGCTTTGGTCGAACGGTCTGAGGACATATCTAACTCCTTACCATCGGTAACGGTCGGCCGTGACAGACGAACGGGGGCCACCTGGGCGAACCTCCGGACCCTGATACGATTTGGCAACGTTCATGAGCTGCTGAGGCGCTCCAAGACCGTGGACCCCGACAGGCCCCGGTCGATCCCCGAGCACATCCACCTACAGCGTGTCGGCTCCAGCAGCGACGTGCTGCTCCGGATGGCCGACCAAGACGCCGCAGAGCACACGCTCGTCGTCGCCCAGGAACAGACAGCGGCCCGCGGTGGCAGCGGGCCGTGGGAAGCGCCCCCCGGGGGGCTGTGGTTCTCGACGCTCTGGCAGCCCGACATCGACCCGTGCAGCGCCGCGTTGATCACCTTGGCCGCGGGTTGGGGGGTGCGCGAAGGCATCCGACGCCAGACCGGTGTCGGCGCCGGGATCAAGTGGCCCAACGATCTCATCATCGACGGCCGCAAGGTCGGCGGTGTGCTCGTCGAGGGCATGGTCTCGGACCACCGGGTGACCGACGCCGTCGTCGGCGTCGGTGTGAACGTGAACAACCCGATCCACGAGCTCCCGGATCCCCTGACGGAGACGGCGACCTCGCTCCAGGAGGCGACCGGACGGGACATCGAGCTGACCGACCTCCTCGATGCGATCACCCACGAGCTCATCCAGGCCAGGGACCTGCTCGAGGACCCTGACGAGCTCATCGCGAAGGTGAACACCTGCTGGACCCAGCGGGGCCAGGAGGTCACCCTGGACAGCGGGTACGCGTTGATCCAGGGTCAGGCACGCCGCATCGAGCCTGACGGTACGTTGCTCATCGAGAACGAGGGTGCCGCGCACCGGGTCGACGACCCGTCCTTGGCGAAGTTCGTCCGGGTGGTCGCACCCGGCGCACGGCAGCGGTCCAACTGACGGGCTCAGGGTCGCCCGTCACGCCTCGGCGACCCCGATCATCCCGAGATGCTGGCGTAGCCGCTCGATCCTCTCGGGCGCCAACCGACGTCCTAGCTCCTCGGCGACCTCGTCGTGCTGGTTGGCGATCTCCTCGGTGACGCGACGGAGGTGCTGGAGACGGGCTTCGACTTGGTCTACGGTGTCCTCAAGGTTGGTCTGGTCCTGCATGTGCATCCCATCCTGCTCTCCTGCAGCTCGGGGTATAAGCCGCTTGCTCTTCGGGTCAGGCGGCCCGGGGGCCACGGGACGGGTCGGACGCAGCTGCGCTGGAGGGAAGATGCTCGGCGCCGCACCGAGAAGATGCAGGGGGTGGTGCGGCACCGAAAGGGGTCCCGCATGAGCGGGGTGTTGCCGTTCCGGGTTGACGTGCGCCTCGCTGACAGGCGGCTTGGTTAAGCGTGTGGTGAGGGGGATGGCCCGGTCGGGTCGCGGGGTGCCGGAGCCACCGGCGGGGACCGTCGCGGGCCGCTGCGGTAGCCGACCCGATCCTGGTGGACCGGGGGGTTGCCGACCGAGTCGCACCCGCCGCCAAGCGACAGGCGCAAGCGACCGCAAGCCACCGGGCGGCCTCGAACACCTTAACGGGGTGTGTGTTCCTGGCGGTGAGCGACCGTGCCCGTCACGCCCCGTGGGGACAACGTCGAGTTGCCGCCAGCCAAGGAGGTCCATGCCCCCACAGGGCAGGCCGCCTGGCTGAAGCTCGTCGTGCCTATCCTGGGCGTGGTCGGGGGCCTGCTCGCCCTCTACCTAGGCCTCCCCGCGGATCTGAGGCTCGAGGTCTTCACCTTCCTGGGCACCTACATGCTGCCCGGCGGGATCGATTACGGGATCCCGATCGCCCTGGGCGCCCTGGACCTTGAGCCCCTGTGGATCGTGGCGCTGATCACCTACTTCGACCTCTGGATCACCGCGTTCTGGGTCTGGAACCTCGACCACCTGGTCCGCTTCAGCTGGATCGACAAGCGGGTGCGCAAGACCCGTAGGAGGACCCACAAGCTCTGGGAGCGGCTCCCCTGGCTCCAGGTCGCCACCGGGCCGGGCCTGGCCCTGTTCATCCTGCTCCCGATCCCGTGGACGGGGTCGTTCGGCGGGATCGCCATCGGCAAGCTGATCGATCTGCCCGACCCGGTGATCTACGTGGCCAGCATCTCGGGGACCTTCCTCCGGGTGCTCGGGCTGGCCTACGGCTGGTCCGGCCTGTTCCACCTCTTCTGAACGACTCTACGCCGGTTGAGGGAACGCTCAAGGCGTGCCATGGGGTGGCTTGCCCGGTATGCTCGCACGCATCACCACGATGACGCTCGTGATCGGGCTGGCCTTGACGGTCGTCCCCGCGCCTGCGGCACCTGTGGAGGAGGCCTCGGCCGTCCCCGCCTGCATGATGGGGCCGACCGGGGAGGTCTGCGTCGACAGCTGTGACGCGGTCTACCTGTACAACACGGTCCGGAACTCGAACAAGGCCACCGAGGAGCTCCTTCCTTGGGCAGCCTGCCAGTACTGAGGCTGGTCGGTCCGGCCTGAAACGGTGACACCGCCGGACCGCCAGGCGCATGCCGAACGCCATGCAACGCCACCGGCGTTCGGCGCGCCTGAACGTCAGCGGTGCGGTGGCGCCTGACGTTCAGGCCTCAACTTTCTCCTCTTCCTCGGGGTAGATCGCCGTGCTGTTGGCCGGGCTCCGGGTGAACCGGGTGA
>CAYXGD010000054.1:0-11424 GCA_964464425.1 uncultured Thermoplasmatales archaeon | reverse complement strand
CGAGGGGACCATGGGGGGTCTCGCTGGCCAATAGACGCGCCACTTAAGAGTCTATGCTGGAGGGTCGGGTCCGGTCAGACCCGCTCGCGGTGGTAGGCTTCCCGCTCGTCGTCCGGGAGCTCGAAGTAGCAGGAAGGGCACGCGTAGATCCGCTTGTCGTGCTTCTGCTTGCGCTTGCCTTCCTCGACGGTCCGAGCGTACCAGACCCTGGAGTCCACCGCCTCCTCGCAGATGTGGCACGTCCGGTTGAGACCGGGGGAGGTCGCTGTGTCCTCCTCAGGGTCGTCCTTGTCCTTCTTCCCCCAGGGCATGCAGGCGATGAAAGCGCCTGCCGCTTTTGAAGCCTTCTGCTTCTTCCCCGATCGACCGTTCGGCCACGGCGAGGGAGCGTTCTCGTCGGCGGCTTCGCCAAACCATGCCCGGACCCGACGCGTCTCGTCGCGGGAGCCTCAACCCTGCAGCTCCTGGCCGTGGGCCTGGATCGAGAGGGAGAAGGAGGAGAGGGAGACGGGGCCCGTGGGCCCCGTGGGGACGCGACGGTCGGTCAGCGCCGACGGTAGGCTAGCGCGGCCAGACCGAGGATCGCCAGGGCGGCCACGACACCGGGCGCCGGCTGGGGGGCCTGCTCCTCGCTGGCATCGGCCGTGCCGTCACCGCTGCCGTCCGTGGTGCCGTCGTCCTGGGTCCCATCGTCGCTGGTGCCGTCGTCGGTCGACCCGTCGTCGGTCGTGTCGTTGGCACCTGAGAGCTCCAAGGTGTGCGTGCTGAACGAGGGGACGCACACGATGGCGGTCACCGCACCCTGGCTCTCGGAGAGGTGGGCGCTGGCCGTCTCACCGGGGCAACCCTCGGTCACCTCGCTGGCGGTCCCGGCGACCGGGATCTCCTGGCCATCCATGGTGACGGTGAGGTTCTCGGGCGCCTGGCTCCCGAGCTCGGCCTGGGGCACGCTGATCGAGACGACCCTGCCGTCCGTGTCGTTGCTGGACACCTCGACGGCGGCTCGCTGGTTGGCCAGCTCGAGGCCGCGGAGCTGGACGCCCAGCTCCATGCGCTCGCTGGCCACGGTGCCGCTGGCGTTGACCATGGAGATCTCGCCGCCGTACCGCTTGCCCTCCATCGCCTGGATCCGCTCGTGGATGCCGGCGGCTCGCGCGGTCTGCTGGGTCGGGTGGGTCAAGGCGACCACGGTGGCGTTCCCGTCCAGGTCAGCGGTCACCGTCCGGTTGTCGTCGGAGACGGTCAGGTTCCCGTCGCCGCCGGCGACGACCAGGTGGACGTGTGGTCCCTCGTCGTGGTCGAACCGTAGGGCCGGTCCAGCCTCGTTCCGGGTCATGTTCTCGGAGAGCTGGAAGGTCACCGTGGTGGCGTTGTGGGCCACGATCCGGAGCTGCGTGGTCGGGTTGTCGTGGATGCTGAGCTGGCTCGTGTTGGAGAACCCGTGGAGCACGGCACCGGCGACGAGCGGGGCGTCGAGCCCCTCGACCGGGTCACGGGTGACCTCGGTGAAGTACTGGGCCTCGATGTCGCCATCGTGGGCCGTGAAGTTGCTCACGCTGCCGGTCTCGTTGTCGTACCCGAAGCTGACGAACCGGCCGTCGGCCTGGCCGTCCTCGTAGCTGAGGAGGCTGAACAGCCGGGCGGCCTCGGCCCGTTGCTGGGCCATCTGGCGCATGTCCTGGCTCATGTTCTGCCACTGGCCAGCGTGCTGTTGGGCGCGGGCGCGCTCGTGCTGCGGGCCTCGATCGCTCCG
The DNA here is from genome assembly GCA_964464425.1 of uncultured Thermoplasmatales archaeon. GTDB lineage: Archaea > Thermoplasmatota > SW-10-69-26 > SW-10-69-26 > SW-10-69-26 > CAYXGD01. The sequence goes on along the minus strand of CAYXGD010000054.1, from coordinate 9,671 downwards.
GTTGTGGCCCATGGTCTGGTTGTGACGCGTTTCCTGGTCGCCCTGGCTCTGGTTCCCGTCTGCCCCGCCGTCGCCACCGTATGGTTGTGCGACGGTGAGCGGAGCCACGAGAAGCAGAAGCGTGACGATCAGGATCGCGGTCCTGACACCTTGTCGGTTCCCCATCTTGGTCACCTGATGGGCCACAACGCGCGCCCCCATTTAAACCTGGAGGCTGAGCTGTCGAACCGTTCGATCGCGGGCACCTGGCCCTTGGCCGTCACATCACGTAGCCGACGGCATCCTTCACCGCGTCCTCGTAGTGGCCGTGGACGTGGTACCGGGCCGTGCGGCCATCCTTCTCCTTACGGATCAGGCCATCATCGATCAGCCGGTCCATGTGGTGGGCCACCGTCGACTGGGCAAGGCCTGCGGCGGTGGATAGGTCCCCCTGGCTGATGCCAGGGTTGCGCATCACCATCCGGACGATGGCCAGGCGGGAGGGGTCGCGCATGGCGGTGACGGCCTTGACGGTCCGCTTGCTCATGCCGGTCGGGAAGAAGCGTCGATGCCGCCCGTCCTTGTGGCTCGTGATGAACCGGCTCTTCTGGAGCTTGTCCAGGTGCCACTTGGTCGTGCCGGGGGCCAGGCCGACGCGGTCCTGGACCTCCTGGAAAGAGAGCCCGGGCTCGCGGCGGAGGTGGTCGAGCATCTGCTCCCGGGCCTCGTGCTTGAGGAGCTCACGGCCCTCGACCCGGGCGTACATGCCCTCCTTGCCGGTCACGCGGGCCAGCCAACGCCGGATCTTGCGGAGCAGCTTCATAGGTATCGATGGTCCAACGCGCCTATGTAAATGGTAAGGTCGGGTCATCGAAATGTCCGTTGCGGTTCGTCTCGGCAGCCTGGTCCCAGGGTGTCCGGAGGCTCGTGAGACCCAGGGGAGGGCCCTGGCGCCTATCGGTCGGGGGTCCCGGGGTCCTCAGGCTCGTCCCTGCCGAGCAGCTCCCGGGTCCAGAACCAGGCACCCCACACGCCCAGGCCGATCAGCGCGATGCTGATGGTCAGGCCGATGCCGATCAGGATCCAGCCGCCGATGTTGGCCAAGCATCCACCTCGTCAGGGTCAAGCTGGGTCCATGACATGGTTCAGGCCAGGCCGAGGTCGCGCAACCGGAGCTGCTTGCGCTTCTCCTCCAGGAACCGGTAGACGGCGGGGTGTGGAGCGCCCTGGATGAGCATCTCGATGGCTTCGCGGGCCATCTCGTTCTCCTCGAGCTCGCCGACCAGGCCCACGGTCTTCCCGTAGACGGAGAGGTTGACGCCGCTGAGGTTCTCGATCTGCTCCCGGGTGCGTCCTTCCTTGCCGATGATCCGGCCCTTGACGCGGTGGATCTGCTTGTTCTTCCGGCCGACGTACTCGGTCAGGTCCAAGAGCTCGAAGAAGACGTTGTCCTGGAACAGCCGGAAGGCGCGCTCGGGCGAGAAGCCCCGGCCGATGGCCTTGACGATGTCCTGGACCTTGAGCACGAGGACGGGGTCGTAGGCCTCGTCGTCGTGGATGAGCACCTCGCCGGTCTCGCTGTCGATCTCCAGCCGGACACCGGCGCGCTCCTCGATCTCCTCGCTCGTGGATCCTTCGGGACCGATCAACGCTCCGATGCGGTCCTTGGGGATCCGGATCATGGGGATCTCCATCAGGTGTCACCTCCGTCGTCGTCCTCGTCGCCGAGGATCTCGTCCATCATGGCCGCCCGGTCAGGGTCGAGGCCTTGCTTCTTGGCGAACCGGACCAGGTTGTCCACGTCCCGGTCGAGCAGCTCGCGAGCCCGCGGGTGGTCGGCGACGACGGACTGGGCCGTGTCGATGACGACCAGCTCCTCGGGCATCACCATCACGTTGTACTCAGAGAGGTCGCCGTGGACGAGCTCGCCGTCCTGCCAGGCCCGCTTGACGAACTCGACCAGCTCGTCGATGGTCGGTTGCGGGTCCTCCAGGGGGACCTTGTGGAGGATGGGCGCGGGCAGCCCCTCCTCGCCGATGAACTCCATGAGCAGGACGTTGTCCCGGACGGTGATCGGGGTGGGGACCCGGCAGCCAGCATCCAGGAACCGGGAGAGGTTCTTGAACTCCTTGGTGGCCCAGATCGACACGATCTCGCGCTTGTTCGCGCCGCCGGCCTGGAACCGGGGATCGCCCCAGATGTACTGCTCGTGGGAGCGGAAGGAGCTGGTGTGGACCCGGTAGATCTTCACGGCCACGTGGGCGCCCTCCGGTGTCGTGGCCCGGAAGACGTTGGCCTCCTTGCCCGTGGACATGCAGTAGTCGACGGTGTCGATGTGGCTGTGGCTGATGAGCTTGGAGAGGGCCCGCATCGTGGGCTTGTCGAAGACCTCGTCCTCGATCTTCGACATCTCCTTGCGGTTGGTCTCCGATCGGAGCTCCTGGAGCGCTTCCTCCACGAGCTCCTCCCACTTCTGGCTCATCGGCAAAGCCAACGGACCGGTTGACCGTATATAACGGCTTGGCTGGTGAGCCTCTGGCCACGGAGGCACACGGCAGCGCTGCGGCTCACCCACGGTCGAGGCGCTGGGGTGCCGATCTGAGCGACCCCTAGAAGATGTCCAGGGTGTCGGGCAGCTTGCCCTCGCGGGAGAGCTGCTGCGACTCGGTCTTGATGTACCGGTAGACCACGTCGGCCTTCTCGTCCTGGAAGTCCCATGGCTCGATGATCAGCAGGTCGCCCTCACGGATCCACATCCGGCGCTTGTGCTTGCCCTTGATCCGGGCCATGCGCGCCTCGCCATCCTCGCAGATGACGCGGAGCCGGGAACCGCCCTGCATGCTGTCAGCGACGGCGAACATCTGCTTCTTCTTCTTATCGGGCAGCGGCAGCCGCCGCGTGCCCTGGTTGTCGTCGTTGGCCATGGCAGCTACCCTAGGATAGCGGGGACGCTTTGATAAACCCTATGACCGACACGGGGGGCTGTGGCACGGCGGCTCAACCCTTCTCGTCCTTGGCCACGCTCCAGGTCCCTAGCCGGACCTCGTCGAGCTTGGCCAGGGCTTCGGTGTCCACCTCGATCAGCGCGTCCGGGACGCCGGCCGGTAGCAGCAGACGCTCGTGGTCGAGGACCCGATGGTCGATCAGCAGCTCGGTCTGGCCCGCATGGCCGAAGGGCGGGATCGTGCCGGTCTCGAACCCCGTGATGCGTTGAACCTCGTCGTGGGTGGCCAGCGTCACCTCGCTCGGTTGGACGCCCAGCTCCTTGGCGATGGCTCCGCCGTCGACCCGCCGGTCGCCCGGCACGACGACCAGCTTGGGGTGGCCCCGGACCGTGACGAGGATGGTCAGCCCGATCTCGGCCTCGGAGCGCTCCATCCGGTCGGAGGCCTCGACGACGGTACGCACGGACCCAAGATCCGAGAAGAGCTTGACCGGCACGCCCTTGGACCGGGCGGTGGCGACGACCTCGTCTGGACCCCTCACTACCATGCCTCCCACGGTGGTGATGGCCGGACGGGACCCTCCATGCTTGATGTTGCAGGGGACTTCCCCTTTTAGAGCCTATCCGATGGGCCAGGGCCCCACCGGTACCGCCTGCGGGCTCAGCGGGCCGGAGCCCCGGGCGAGCAGGGCCGGGGGTCCCGGGGTCGAGATCGCCCGACCGCCAGGGAGGGAATGAGCATATCTGTACAATATAAAGCGCAAGGTTCATCCTGTCTCGCCGTCTCTGCTCACCTGGTGCCAGGGATGGCTTACAAACAAGACGGATACACGTTGCACAAGCGGGACGTCGAGCTCAAGAACGGTGGGACCCAGACGATCTACTTCTTCTCCAAGAAGAAGCCCAAGTCCGGTGAGCCCTGCGACCTCCCCGACGGCTACCAGGTCGGGGTCAACAAGCAGACCGGGCTCCCCTACCTCAAGAAGAAGTAGCGGGTCCCCGGGGAACCTCACCCTTCCCCCTTTCTTCTCCGGCTCCGCTGGGCCTGGCCCGCGGGGTCTAGCTTCTCTTACCCTTCCAGCGTGCCATCGAGCAGATCCCGGAGCGCATCGCCAGGATCCCTGGCCTTGACGACGCCGCTGGCCACGAGCACGCCCACCGTGCCCAGGTCCAGGGCCTTGGCCACATCGTCACCGGTCTTCACGCCAGCCCCGCAGAGCACCGGCAGGTCGTCGGCCACGTCCTCGACGGCGGCCACCGACCGGGAGATGATGTCCGGGTCGGCGGTGGTCACGGAGACATCCCCCCCGATCAGCTCCGGGGGCTCGACGGCGATCATGTCCGGCTGGTAGGCGGCCACGCGTGCGGCCACCGCCTCGTCCTCGGCGCAGACCACACTGGCCAGGTCGTACTGGTCCAGGCGCGTGACGGCAGCCTCGATGTCCTCGGTCTCCACGGGCCGCTCGGCGTGGTTGATCAAGCTACCGGCCAGGTTCAGGTCCACCAGGCTCTCGGGGAGGACGCGTCCGGTGCCTGAGCCGGGCTGGGCGCCGTCGGTGTGTTGGGCCAGCACCGGCAGGCTCGTGCTGGCCGCGACCGGGCCGAGGTCGGGGTGGCTCGGGCAGACGGCCACGGTCGCCTCAGGGTAGCTGGAGGCCGCGGCCTCCAGGGTCTTGGTGAGGTCGACGGCCTTGTTCCCCAGGGCGGTCGGGTAGACCTTGTAGTTCAGGATGACCAGGGGCGGCTCGAGAGCGTGGGACGGCATCGGCCAGGCAAGGCGGTGCCCGTCGAAAAAGGCTGGCCCCTCACTCGGCCCGGGCGACCAGGCCCACGGCTGCGGCTAAGAGGCCACCGATGAGGGCCAGGGTCGTGTAGGGACGGTCCTCCGCGTCGCTGGCCGACCGCCGGGTCGGCTCGCCGGCTGGTCCCGGGTCGCCCTCGGAGGAGCCCGTGAGGTCAGCCTGGGGGAGGTGCTCGGTCGAGCCGCGGTCCGAGCGCCAGATCTCGAGGAGCTCGGATGCCTCGGTGTCGGTCCCGGTGGCTGTCTCCTCCAGGGGGGCCGCAGGGCGGACGTGCAGGGTCAGGATGGTCCTGGTGAGATGGCCTTGGTCGTCGGTCGCGATGAGCTCCACGGTGACGTTGCCCGGGCGCTCGAACACGTGGGTGACCGCTTGCCCGGTCAGCCAGACACCGTGGGGCAAGAACCAGTCGATGGCGACCAGGGTGCCGTCGGGGTCCACGGCACCGGCGTCCAGGTGGACGACCTGGCCAACCTGGGGCTCGGCCGGCTCGACGCTCGGGGAGACCGTCGGGGCTCGGCCGGGCTCGCGGGGCTGATCGACCGGGTCCTGGGCTGGCTCGTCAGCCGACGTGTCGGAGGGCGCCTGGTCCCCGTCGTCGGGGTCCTGCGTGTCGGTCGTGGTGTCGTCCTCGGGCGGAGGTTCCTTGGAGCCGTTCCGGTCCGGGTCATGGCGGTCGTGATGGTCCCCTCCAGGACCACGGGAGGACCGGTTGGCGGCGTGCTCGGGCCGCTTGTCGTCCCCCTGGCCCTGGTGGCCAGGGTCCTCCGGGGGGCTGTCGGCCATGGCGCCGGGGGCCAGCAGGGCACCGCCAGCCAGCAGGCTGGCTGCGAGCAAGAGGGTGACGATCGCGATCGTGGTCGCTCGAGCGCCCTCGCGCCTCCTGCCCCTCACCTCACGGGGCCGGTTCATCCCGGGGCCTCCGAGGTCGCAGGCCAGCCGGGGGGCATCTCGAGGTCCAGCCGATCGCAGGGCGTGTCGGGTGCCTGGCTCTGGAGGTGGCCGTCCCGGTGGGGGCTGGCCTGCCCGACGTCCCAGGCCTCGAACCACGTCATGTCACCGATGGACCGGGCAGGCCCGGCATCGGGTCGGATGGCCGCCTTGGCGCAGACCAGGTAGAGGCCGGGCTCGCCCAGGTTGATCTCGCTGATGTGGGTGTCGACCCGCAACCGATCGGCCGGCCCGGTCGATCCCGGGGCCAGCTCCAGCATGTGGCAGTCGGCTGGGCCCTTGGGCCCGACCATGGGGCCCGACGGCGCCTGGACCAGGCGGTAGGCCTCCAGGTGGCAGGCGGCCATCCACCGGTCGGTGAGCTCGACCTGCGAGGCGGCCGAGATGTAGAGGGTGAGGTCGACGCGCTCGTGGGCACCGCACCCTGGCTCGCTCCGGTTGAGGAGCACCACCGGGCGGTAGGTCGTGCGTACGGTCCGGGCGGCCACGCAACGCTCGGCGTCGTCCCGGGCCTCGGCTGTGTCGCTGCTTGGCCGAAGATCCGTGCGGACCAGGGTGGCCTCCAGGAACGCCGAGGCGCCGGTCTGCGGTCCGGGATCGGTGGTGCTGGCCAGGGCCGGGCCGTCGCTGAGAGCGGTCAGGGCGGCGCTGGCCAGGTTGAGGCTCAGCACCACCAGGGCTGCGGTCACCAGCAGCCCCCAGGTATCCCTGCGCACGGGCGGCCCTTGCCCTGCAGGGGCCTCAAGGCTCCCCTGTCCCGCGGGTGACAGGCGCGTGGCGCCCGGTGGTGCCGACCGCGGCGATCACGGGCTGGGGCCCCACAGCGCCTCCCGGTTGTCGGTGTCCCGCTGGGCCATCTCCTCGTCCAGGGGCCGGTCGGGCAGGGCCTGATCGCCCAGGACCATGGCGGTGGCGTTGACCGCGGTGCGGTCGTTGACGACGCCCCAGCCCTCGGCGGTCCACTCGGTCCACAGCGTGTCCTGCGGCAGCAGGAAGGTCGGGACGCTGAGCGGGTAGATGCCGATCCAGGAGCTCTGGGTGTGCTGGGCGCTGAGCTTGGTGGCCCGCTCCAGCTCCTCCCGGGTGAGCTGCCCATCGTCGAGCATGCCCGTGCCGGTGGCAGCGCCGCTGGCCATGACCCCGTCGCGGGTCCCGCCGACCGTGTCGCCCAGGGCGATCCGGGCTTCCAGCAGGGTCTGACCCATGGCACCGGCGACGATCGGCGTGGCGGCGCTGGTGCCGCTGTGCTGGTCGTCGCCGTCCATGGAGTTGTGCGGTGCAGCCGGGATGTCACCCAGACCGTAGCTGGAGACATCCACCGGCTTCCCGCTGGCCAGGATGCTGCCCTCGTCGCCGGGGCAGTTGCAGCCGGCGAACTTGTTGACCGCGCCGACCGTCATCACCCAGTCCGGCCCCGTGTACGGGGACGTGTAGGTGGATTGCGGGGTGGCGAAGGCGCCAGCCATACCGTTGCCCGCGGCGAACAGGACCGTCTGGCCCCGGTCCACGGCGGCACGGGTGTAGGCGGCGCGCTGGTTGCCCAGGGCGCCGAAGGCGTCGACACCACCGGTCCCGGCGGTGGGGACGCCGGCGTTGCCACGGTTCCCCCAGGAGTTCGAAACCAGGTCGATCCAAGGCTGGGCCATGGCCCATTCGAGGCCACCGAGCCCTTCGACGGCGACCAAGAGGCAGCGAGGGCAGGTCCCCACGGTGTTGCCGAGGGCCACGGAGGCGCTGGCTGAGCCGTGACCATCCTCGTCGAGGATGTTCTGACCGTCGTCCAGGGATCCCCCGCCGTCGTAGGCGCCGATGATCTTGGTGCCAGGGATCCAGTAGAGCTGGTTCTGCTGAACCTCGCTCCAGTTGTCCTGATCGACCGCGGTGGCGTAGTCGGGGGCGTCCAGGGAGAGGTTCAGGGTCTCGGCCTGGGCCGGGTAGCCCTCGATGTAGCGGGAGGGATGCTCGGACAGGTTGAGCTGGCCTGGGTAGCCCTCGGCGCCGAACTCCTCGTGGTAGGGGTTGATCCCCGTGTCGACCACGGCGATGACCACGGTCGGGGCGTCCTTGTTCTCGCCCCGTGCCGGCTTGGCCTTCTCCAGCTCCGCGCGGACGTCGAGCTGGTAGGAGCTCTCCACGGTCAGCCAGGGCTCGACCTGGAACGTGTAGTCGCCCCAGGGGCTCTCACCCAGGCTGACGGTCTCGTCGGACCCCGCCGATGCGCTGGCACCCACCGGGATCCCCTCGTAGAGGACGGTGATGTCGAAGTCGGTGATGGGATCGCTGCCGAGCAGGTCCTCGCTGGCGGCCCCGGTCGAGGACAGCGTCGCCACGAGGCTGGTGATCTTGCAGTCGGACGACCCGATCGTGACGTCGTGGTGGATGGCGTCGGTCGACCGGGTCACCGTCTCGTCGGGCGTCCCGGTGACCGTACCTTCGAAGCGTTCGTGGAGGTCCGGACATGCGTTAGCCGCCGCAGACTGGCTGGCGTTGGGTGCCAGCGAGGCCACGGTCGGGACGATGGCCGGGCTGATCAGTAGAAGCGCGAGCAGGGCAACACCTCGCATGGGTGGTGCGTCCTTCAAGGTCCACTTAAGGCTTGCTGCGCCCGGCGGCGTGACAGGCCGTCGGGTCCCCGAACCCCTTCACGCTCAGTCCAGGTTGTGCATCGCGTCCAGGGGCTCCTTGAACGCCGCCAGCTCGTCGGGGACGTCGATGCCCTCGATGCCATCCCGGAGGCTGATGCCCTGCTCCTTCTTCTCGCCCCAGACCATCGAGTTGAACTCGGTGATCTGATCGGTGACCTTCACCAGGTCCTCGTCGGCGGCGTCGAGCGGGGCCGGGAAGGGCTGGTCGTGGACGTTCTCGCCGTAGAGCTCCTTGTAGAGCCGGTAGGTGACGATCGGGGCGATGGGAGCCAGGAGCTCGATGGTCCCCTTGAGGACGTGATCGAGCGTGGCCAGCGTGTCGGCGTCGTCGTCGTAGGCCAGGGACTTGACCATCTCGAGGTAGTGCGGCGCGAACAGGTTCCACACGAAGTCCCGGATGGCGTTGGCAGGCCGGAAGAAGTTGAAGTCGTCGTAGCCGGCCAAGCACTCCTGACGGAGCTGGTTGAACTCGGCGCGGATCCAGGCGTTGACCTCGTGGCGCTGCTCGGGCGTCCCCTCGGGAGGCTTGAACATGCTGACGAACCGGGCCACGTTGTATAGCTTGGTGATGAACTTGCGCGCCCCGGCGATGCGGTCCTCGCTGATCCGGTAGTCGTCGCCGATGGTGCACTCGCTGGCGATCCAGAACCGGAACGCGTCGGCGCCGTGCTCCTCGAGCACGCTCTCGGGCTCGATGACGTTCCCCAGGGACTTGCTCATCTTGCGGCCGTGCTCGTCCATCCCGAGGCCGGTGATCCACACGTGCTCGAAGGGCTGGTCGTCCTCCAGCAGCTTGGCCTTCAGGGCCGTGTAGTAGAGCCAGGTGCGCACGATGTCGCGACCCTGCGGCCGGACCGAGCAGGGGAAGTTCTCCTCGAAGAAGCCCTGGGCCTCCTCGTCGTGCCAGCCGAGGACGTAGAGGTTGGACTGGCTCGAGTCCATCCAGGTATCGAACACCTTGGTCTCGCCCAGGATCTCCAGGTTCGGGTGGTCCTCCAGGTGATCGGCCAAGGTGCCCAGCCGCTCGCGGGTGGACCGGTCGTAGACGACCGCGTCCTCGGGCGGGTCCTCCTGCCACGGTTGGTAGTAGGGGCCCGGCGGGGGCAGGACGACCTGGTGGGGCTCGTCCTCGGGGTCCTCGACCAGGTACCACAGGGGGATCTCGGTATGGTAGTAACGCCGGCGGCTGACCGGCCAGTCGATGGTGACGTTGTCGATCCAGTCGAGCAGGATCTGCCGGTGCTTGGCCGGGTGGAAGTCCATGTCGTGGGCGGTCTGCTCGAGCTCGTCGACGACGTCGGTCTGCTTGACGTACCACTCCTTGAGCAGCACGATCTCGACGGCGGCCTTGGA
>CAYXGD010000053.1:0-11957 GCA_964464425.1 uncultured Thermoplasmatales archaeon | reverse complement strand
TCCGACAGTCACGGACCGTGGATCACTTCGTCACTTGCATCTCGATATACCAGGCGACGTCGCCGTTGGCTACGGCCGGCCGCACTGTCACGGGAAGGGTTTCCGCCTCGGGAAGATCTTCAAGCGCTACCTCTGTCAGGCCTGGCCCGATCTCGAGGGCTTGGTCGCCCTCCCCGATTTGGAAGCTCATGTTGCCCGCCTCCCGGCGGGTGTGGCTGGCCGAGAACGTTGCGAGTTCCCCCTCGGTCGGGCGCTCGAGGCTACAAGTGGGAAAGCACCAACTTCCTGGCGTAGCGGGGCTCGTAGCGATGCGAGTGTGGCCGACGATCCCATCCACCAGCCCAGGCTGCGGATCCAAGGCCTCCTCGGTGTCGTTGGTCCAAATCCATGCCTCGACCCCGTACACCCAGGAGGGGTGGGCGTTGCCTGTGGGATGCCCTTGGATCTCCCATACCCCTGCCTCGGGAAGCAGAATGTGACCGGTTTCGTTGGCCTCCAACTGTGTGTCGCCCTTCGTGGCGGTGAAGGTAGCTCCCTCAGAGAGTTCCGCCGGGTGGCCGAACGTCAGGACAACCTCGTGGGCGTGGTGGGGGACGAACAGGTCGCAGACGAACTGCCCCATGCACCAGACGTTGGAGATCCCCGCACCTGTCGGCGAACTCACGGCTGCACGATGGCCGCCAACCATCATACCGTGCCATGCCAACAGGTGGGTTTGCATCTCCCCGGAGAGGGCATCTCCGGGGTCGGGTCGATGGGATGAGGGAGAGGTGCCACTGGGGGCTGACAGCCATGCCCCAGCAGCGATGCTGACCACGACGACGATCACGACGCCACCGATGGTCAGGGATCGGTTCGACATCCACCTACCTCACTGGAGCGCGTTCTCTGGACAGATGCCCGATTCGCTCTCGTGGATCGTCCGCCCGCTCTCTGTCTCCTTCTCGTGCTCGTAAAGCAGGCAGCCGTCGTGGTATACGCAGAACTTGTAGGTGTCCGACCAACTCTCACCGCCCCCACCGCCGCCTTCGTTGTCGATGTGGCACACGAGCCCACCACTCTGTTCCTGGATCAGGAGGTCGCACGTGTCGGGGAGCCCTTGCTCAAGGGAGACAGAGGGCCCGGCGATGCAGACCGTCATGGAGGAGCTATCTGTGCCTTCCACAAAGTCCATAGCACAGTATCCGTCATAACTCCCCCTGTGGTTCCCGTCTGGACCATGGTACTCTTCCTCCTCTACGAAGAAGCAGCACGAGCCAAGGCTCGGGCAGTCAACGACACAGACACGATAGGTGTAGAATTCATCCTCATGGTCGACATCACAATACTGGATGGCCTGGGCAGATGGGGTCACGAACGTGAACCCAACAGCCGCCAACGCCAGAGCGCACATGATGCTGAAGGTTTGGGTCTTGAACACTCTTACCAAGCTCCAGCACAGGGAGGTGCGGGGGGGGGGCCTTGAACCCTTGCTCTCCGCAACCGTTCGGATGCGAGCCGGTGCGGACGCCGGCCCCGGGCTCTACCAGGCCGGTTGCTGTGATGATGGACCGAGCACGAACCTGTGATCGCAGATGCCACTCAGGTCGCGGTGGTGTTCGGCGGATCGTTTACGGGGTGTTTTGTACGGGGGCCTAGCGTTGATGGGAGGGTGTAGGCTCAGTGCGAAAACCCCTTAGGCAGAGGAAGGTTCTGTGGGTCGGCGTGTCGATGACGGCCGCTGGGTTCGAGCCCGTCGGTCGCGGCTATCGGTGACACCGTCCGGCCCCGTAGTCTAATTGGCAGTGATACCTGGCTGTTAACCAGGTGGTCGAGGTTCGAGCCCTCGCGGGGCCGCTTCCAAGCGCGGGAACACCGCACCGCGCGCTTGGAAGTGCCACGGGTCGAGCCCCGCGAGACCCGTGAGCACCGGGACATCCGGCACCACAGCGGAGCGGATGTCCCGGGAGCCCGAGAGCGCGTCGACCGTGCCACGCGTTCGGGCGGATCTCCAAGGCCGACCGAGATGTGCCACGGCCTTGGAAGTTCGACGGATGCGGACCGACCGGGAAGGGCATCCGTCTGGATCAGGGCATCCGGGATCCCTCTCGTGTAGGCGGCCACCGAGGGCGGGCTACAGGTCCCAGCCTGGGATCTTGGAGGCCTGCTCGACCCAGGCTGCCAGCACGTCCTCATCGAGCTCGTCGTCCTCGTGGATGTGGAAGTAGCGGGTACCCTCGTCCTTGGCGTCGATGGGAGGTCGAGGCTCCAGCGCTTGGCCGTTGAAGAAGCTGACCTTCACGTACTTGGTGAAGCATCGGAAGCTGAGGAACCAGCCCCTCTCCTCGGTCCCGTAGAACGCCGAGTTCCATCGCACGCCCTTGCGCAGGTCCGGCACGTGGCGCTCGATGATTCCATCCAGGCGGCGACCGACCCCTCGTTTCCAGCCAGGCATCGCCTCGATGTAGGCCTGCACGGGGCCGTCGCCGTCCCCCTTCGGGATCTGGGGGTTGCCGCCGGTCAGGAGCTTGGGCTGCGTGGTCTCGGGAGCTCGATCCCCCTCGCCGGCTCCGGACCGGGGCTCGTCCTCGGTGGCCATGGATCAAGATGGTCGAGCGGGCCCATGAGCCTGCCGGGTGCTCGTCCCCGAGGGTGATCCCAGCTAGCAGGGCCAGGGGCGAGGAGGCCACAGGGCGGTAGGGTCGATCCTCGGGCCAGCGGGTCGGGAAGAGGGAAGAAGAGGGAGACGACGACCTGTCGGTCGTCGTGGCTCGCGGTCACGATGGGGACCTACTCGTCGCTGGGCGGTGCGCCGGACGGCGAGCTGGGGCAGCCGGAGGTCTCCACGGTGCCGGTGTAGCAGGCCTCGGCGGACTGGCCCTCAGCGGTGACGACGACGCTGAGGTGGTCCTGATCCTCGCTGTAGTCGCCGGAGTCCGCGTAATCCTCGCTGCAGCCGTTCCCGCTGGATGCAGCCTCGGGGTCGTCGGTGAGCGCCGAGACGGCGTCCACCGTCCCGGTCACGGTCAGCAGCGTGTAGCTGCCGTCCGAGCTGGCCGAGAGGCTGTCGTGGCCTCCCGAGTTATCCTCGTCGTAGCATTGACCAGAGACGGCGACGGACGCGCTTTGGGCGGCCACGCCGGGCGCGACAGCCAACAACAGGGCTCCTGCAAGCAGGACGAACACTGGGGTATGCTTCATATGCAAGCCTCCAGGCGGGCCATGGAGGTCTCCCAAGATAGGCCTTCGCTCAACATGCGTTGACCGCAGGCGGCGGAGCGCGGATGCCTCAGCGATACGCGGGGACGGTGCTAGAACGCCTGCCGAGCCCCGACCTCTGGTCGGTCAGTCCTTCCCGGGGTCCAGAGCATCGGGCCGCGGCCGCACGATATCGGCGCGGATCAGCTCGATGACGTGCTGCCAGGCGCTCTCCGGGACCTCCAGCACGCGCTCCTCGAGGTCGTCCAGGTCGTCGAACCCGGCGGCTCGGAGCTGGATGATGTCGTTGATGGTCAGGTACGGGAGCATCGCAAGGCCAGGACCCGAGGAGTTCCGAGCCGACTCGTTCGAGCTCACGCTGGCGAGCTGATCAGCCGGTTCCTCCATCGCCTCCTCGACCTGACGGAGCCTCGAGGATCGGTCCTCCACGGCCACGCGGCCAAGGACGCATCCAACCTTATCAACGTTCGCCAGAGCGCCGCAGCGCCTACGGCCCGGGCTCCGTCCCCATTTCGATGAGGCCGGGATAAGCCGTTTAAAATACGTCGCGTAGATAGGGAGCACGATGGTCGCGTCTCGTGCCTGGCTCGTGTTCCTGGCGGTAGCCCTGCTGTTGGCCCCGACGGGCCTGGTGGCTGCCCAGGGCTCGGGTGGTGGCAACGGGACGGGACCGCCCGGCGACCGAACCGCGGGATCACAGGACGATGGCAACGCGACCCAGGACCAAGGCCAGGCCAGCGGGAAGGCCGACGACCGGCGCCGTGGACCACCCGCGCTGGGTCCCGGACCCATCGCGCTGGGCGAGGTCACCCTCGTCTGGACGGGCAGCTCGATCGAGGACCTGCGGCTGGGCAACGTCACCCTGATCACCAACCTCACCGCGCCAGCCCTCGAGGACGCCCAAGCCCGCGGGCAAGGCCCCGATGGGCTGAGCATCTCGGGCCCCGATGGGACCGTCCGGATCAAGGGCGGTGACAGGCTCTCCGTGAACCTCGACACCGACGGCTCGGCCGTGGCACAGCTCCCAGTGAGCCTGGAGACGGCCCGGGACGGTCAGCACCTCGTCCTCCGTAGCGACGGCCTGGTCGCGTCGGTCCGCGGAGATGGCCTCGCCCTCGACGGCGACCGCCTCCTCGGCCCCGGGGGCTTCCTGCTCACCGCAGGCATCCAAGAGGGCCAGGGCCCGCCCACGTGGGCAGCGCCCAGATCCCCGACGCCGTCGGACCGGTTGCCGATCCAGATCGAGGGCCGCTACCTCTCCCTGAACCTCACCGCCGACGGGCTGAGCGCGATCACCGTCCACGGGGTGCTGCTGGGCCAGATCAACGTCACCCTCGACAACCTCACCCGCTTCACCCAACAAGGCGCCCGGCTGGAGGCCGCCACGCCCGCCGTGGCCATCACAGGCCTGGATGCGCCGAGGACCCAGCTCCTCGTGTCCGGGGCCAACCTATCAGCAGACCTGGCCACCGACGCTGCCCTCCCCTCGGGCGCCTCGGTCGAGACAGAGGTCCTGCCCGGCTCGATCAGCCTCCGCGTCCATCCCCCCGCCGGCAGCCTCGACACCTCCCCGACGCCCCCCATCGACCATCCTCCGGTCAAGAGGACCCCGGGCCCACAACCTGGTCTGGCTGCCCAGAGCCAGTCAGCCAACCTCGGTGTCGCCGCTGACCGCTCCGGGAGCCTGAGCACCACCTTCCAGGGTGCGATCGACGGAGCCGAGGGGGAGGTCGGGCTCACGCTCGACCTGGTCCGGGCCATGCTCGTCCGGGATCTCGATGGTGACGGCCAAGTGAGCATCGGCGAACCCGCCATGGCCGAGGCCGCGCTCGACGAGGGGAACACCACCGTCGTCGACCGCGAGATGCACACCCGCTTCCCCTTGTGGTCTGGCAACCTGACGGTCATCACGCAACCTGGCAGCACCCAGGCCAAGATCACCTACGTCGTCGAGGGCTTGGATGCCCCACCGGGCACCCTGTTCGTCCTCGAGACCAACGCCTACGGCCTCGGCGATGCGCCACTGCGGGCGACCCCCGACGGTGTGATGGTCGAGAACGGCTCCCTGGCCGCCCAGTACTCGGCCTCCGGACCCGTCACCGTCGACGGCGAGGATGCCTGGGCCCAGCACACCGTCATGCTCGGGTCCCAGGGCGACGTCACCGTCCTGCTGACCTACCCCGCCGGCGACGAGATCGTCCACGACCCGACCGTCTCGGTCCAAAGCCTGGGACACGTCGCTGCTACGCTCACCGAGGCCGCACCGATGGCCGTCCTCGTCGGGGCCGCTGCGGCGCTGGGCCTGGTGGCCTTCAGCGTCTACCGCCGTCGCGGACCCCGTTGAGCCTCACCACGGAGGGCCGTCTGCCCGGCCGCTCCATCACCGCCCGGCCCTCCGTGGATCCCCTTCCCTGACCGCCCACCAGCCACGGCATCGTCGACCGGCGGGCTTTAACAACCGGCGTGGGATGCAGGCCCGATGGCTGCTGTGGCGAACATCGCCGGTGCCGCTGCCGGAGCAGCTGCGGTGCTCGCCGTCGCCCTGGCGGCCCTGGCGATCCGCGCCTACCGGGCCACGGGGTCCCGGCGCAACCTCTACCTGGCCACCGCGTTCATCGTCAGCGGCCTGCAGGCCATCCTGACCGCCTGGCTCCTCCTGGCTGCCACCCAGCTCGACCCGGCATGGCTCACGGTCCCCGTCGCGCACGCGCTCACGATGGTCCTCCTCTACATCGCCCTGCTGCGAGGCTGACCCGGTGGCCACCCTGCGCGCTGACCCGGTCCGACGGGGGTTCCTCGTCCTGCTCGTCGCTCGGGACGGTGAGAGCCCTCTCGATCTGGAGACGCGACGTCGCGTGTTCGTCACCATCACCCGGTACCCTGGCCTCACCGTGGCCGACCTGGCCAGGACCGCTGAGATGGACGAGGATCTGGTCCGTTACCACCTGCGGATCCTCGAGAAGGCCGGGCTGGCACGGACCGAACGCCAGGAGGGTCACCGCCGTGTGTTCCCCCTGGAACGCACCGAGGTCGGCTCTGCCAGCCCGTTATCCCAACCCGAGCGCGAGATGCTGGGCTTGCTCCGACGCCCGCCGATCCTCCGGGCGGTGGTCGCGCTGATCGAGCAGGGCCCGCTGAACGCCGGCGAGCTGGCCGAAGCCTGTGGGGTCAGCCGGAGCACCATGAGCCACCACATCTCGACCATGGACGACGAAGGCCTGATCCGGATCGAACGTCAAGGCCGGAGCCGGGTGATGCACCTCAACGACCGCGACCGTTTGTTGCAGCTCCTGGCAGACCATCCACCGCCGGAGAACCTCGTCCAGGACTTCATCGACACCTGGGAGAACATCGGGTTCTGAGGTCCCGGCCTACCGGTCGAACCCCTCGACCGACCCACCCGGCTTGGCGGGTGCGATGTCGAGGATCTCCTCCAGCGCCGGGATGATCCGGTGGGCACGCGAGAGATCCTCGGCCGGCAGCGTGGTGGTCACGGCGACGACGGCCATGCCCGCATCGCGGGCGCTCTGGACGCCCCGGGGTGCGTTCTCGACCACCAGGCAGGCAGCCGGATCCACGTCGAGGGCCTTGGCCGCCGTCAGGTAAGGCTCCGGGTGGGGCTTGTCCTGGGTGTAGGACCCCTGGGTCACGAGCGCATCGAAGAAGGGGACGAGGTCCGGCGCGATGCGCGGGACGTTCTCCTCCCGGGTCCCGGTCACGATGGCCAGCGGGAACCCGCGCTCATCGATCTCCTCGACCACGCGCCGGGAGACCGGGTACGGCTGGGGCTCGCCCAGGCGCTGGAAGACGCGCTGCTTCAGGGTGGCCAACCGGGCGACGACCTCGTCGGGCAGCTCGATCCCTTCGCGGGCGGCCAGCTCCTGGATGATCGTCTCGGATCGGGCCCCCTCCCGGATCATGATATCGTGGAAACCGACCGGCACCCGCAA
This sequence comes from uncultured Thermoplasmatales archaeon, assembly GCA_964464425.1. Taxonomy (GTDB): domain Archaea; phylum Thermoplasmatota; class SW-10-69-26; order SW-10-69-26; family SW-10-69-26; genus CAYXGD01. The sequence goes on along the minus strand of CAYXGD010000053.1, from coordinate 4,809 downwards.
CGGCGAGAGGACGGCCCGGTAGGCCAGCGCGTGGAGCTCGATGGACCGGACGAGCACGCCGTCGAAGTCGAAGATGACCGCGTCGATGGGGCCCCGGGTCACGGCCGACCCATGCCGGTGGGCCACTTGGGGTTATCGGGACCGAGATGCAACCGACGAGTGACAGGTTGACAAGGCTTTTCATCCCGGTGCCGACATAGAAACGATGTGCTGCAGGTGACAGGCGCTGCCAGGAAGGCGCTGCCGGCGACCTCCCTGTGGTGGCTCGTGGTGGGGCGGGCCCACCCGTCCCCTGGTCAGCTCCCACCGGCCACCCAGGCCCTACCCGACCGCGACCCCGGCACCCTGACCGAGCACCCCGTGGCCCAGGCCTACCGTGACCTCTTCTGGTCGCTCGACATCGACCCCACCAAGCATCGGCCTGCTGGCGAGGCCCTGGCGCGCCGGGCCGCGCGCGACGGCGCCCTCCCCTCGATCCTGCCGCTGGTCGATGCCTACAACCTAGCCTCAGCACAAACCCTGGTCCCCATCTCCGCCTTCGACCTGGCGGCCACCGAGGGTTCGCTGGTCCTCGATATGGCCCGGGATGGCGAACCCTTCCACCCGATCGGTGGCCAGCCCGAGGCCGTGCAGGAGGGATGGCCGGTCCTCTGCGACGAGGCCGGCGTGGTCTCGATCTTCTGCCACCGAGATGGTCAACGCACGGCGCTCTCCGAGAGCACCGAGCAAGCGGTCCTGGTGATGGCGGGACCATCCGCGCTGGCCCCCCGGGTGCTGCCCGAGGCGCTGCGGATCCTGGAAGCCTACCTGGACGTGGTCGGCTGGGAGATCACCAAGGGCCCGGTCGAGATCGACATCTGAGGAATCAGAGGATCGCCTTCCCGAACGCCGACTGAGCCAGCTCGACGGCCAACTGGGCCGTCTTGTTGTGCTCGTCGAGGATCGGGTTGACCTCCACGATCTCCATCGACCGCATCTCGTCGGTGTCGGAGATCATCTCCATGGCCAGATGGGTCTCCCGGTAGGTCGTCCCACCCTTGACCGGTGTGCCGACCCCGGGCGCATGCTCGGGGTCCACCACGTCCATGTCCAGGCTGAGGTGCAGCCAGTCGGTACCGCTGGTCACGATGTCCAGGGCCTCCTCCATGACACCCCGCATCCCCATCTCGTCGATGTCGCGCATCGTGAACACCGTGATGCCGGTGGCCTCCACCGCTTCGCGCTCCTCCCGGTCGATCGAGCGCACGCCGACCATGGCGATGTTCTCCTCCTGGACCTTGGCTGCAGCCTCGCCGATCCCGACCAGGAGGGCGTCCCCCCGGCCGGTCAGGGCCGAGACCGGCATCCCGTGGACGTTCCCGCTGGGGCTGGTGTTCGGCGTGTTGAAGTCCGTGTGCGCGTCCACCCAAAGCAGGCCGATCTCGTGCCCGGCGGCGTGGATGCCGGCACCGGTGCCGATCGCCAGGGCGTGATCGCCACCCAGGACCAGCGGGAAGCGGTCCTTGGTGATCGCGTCCTCGATCCGCCGGGCAAGCGTCTGGCAGGTCCGGGCGATCTCGTGGGCGAACCGCGCCCCCTCGTCCCGCACGCGCCGGGTCTCGGGCTCGTGGCTGAACACGTTCCCGGCATCGCTGACCTCGTGGCCCAAGGCCTCGAGCTTGGCTTCCAGGCCGGCCGCTCGGATGGCCGAGGGGCCCATATCGGTGCCACGCCGGGCGGAACCGAGATCCATGGGGACGCCGAGGAGCCTCACCTGCATCGAGGCCCGGACAGCGCTCCAGGTTCAAAGGGTTGGCTGGTCTCGGCCGGACGAACGGGTTGCCGCTGGCCGGTGCACCGAACGCCTTTATACGACAGGACGTTAGCCACCCCCTAGATGCAGGTCACGGAGATCTTCCACAGCCTCCAAGGGGAGGGCCAACACGCTGGCATCCCCACCACCTTCGTGCGCACCACCGGGTGCCACCTACGGTGCTCGTGGTGCGACTCCGCCTACGCGTTCTACGGCGGCAAGGAGCTCTCCGTCGACGAGATCCTCGACCAGATCGACCAGCACCCCACCACGCACGTGTGCTTCACCGGCGGCGAGCCGCTGCTCCAGAAGGACGCGCTCGCCTTCGTCCAGCGTTGCTTGGACGAGGGCTACCACGTCGTCGTCGAGACCTCCGGTTCCCTGGACCTCTCCGAGTACCGGGCCCTAGCGCCACGCGATCGGCTCTGCTTGTCCGTGGACATCAAGTGCCCCTCCAGTGAGATGGAGGACGAGAACGAGCTCGACGAGCTCGAGCTGCTGGCCGAGCACGATCAGGTCAAGGCGGTGATCGCCGACGAGGACGACTACGATTACGCCGTCGACGTGATCACCGGTCGGGACATCCCGTGCCCCGTCTACTTCCAGCCGGTCTGGGGGACCAACGAGACCTGGCTGGCCGAGCGCGTCCTGGCCGACGGGCTCGACGTCCGCCTGTCGGTCCAGCTCCACAAGCTCCTCTGGGGCGAGAAGGCCGGCGTCTGAACCTCTTGGAGCGTAGAGCTAAACCCTATCGGCGCCCACGTGATCATGTGGACGTTGCCCGTCTGTTCCACCGCCTCGGGGTCCTGACCCTGGTCGTCGCGTTCCTCATGCCAGCGCTGGGTCTGGCGACCCTGTGGACGGGTCCGCTGTTCGGCCTGGATGCCAAGCTCTACCTCGTCCTCTTCGGGGCAGGCCTCGCCTTCGGGACCGGCTTCTACGTCACCGGGACCGCGATCGAGGTCAAGCGCGACGGCAAGGAAGCCGCCGGGCTGAAGTGACCCGACCTGGTGGGAGGCCAACCTCCAAACCCCTGCGCGCCCATCGACCGGCGTGGACTGGCAGCGACGCACGCGGCGGATCGGCGGCGGTCTGACCGCCATCGCCCTGTTGGGGGTCCTGGTCGGTGGCACCATCTACGGCTACACGGCGCACATCGGGACCGGCGACATGACAGACCGAGCCACCCAACTGATCGTCGGCTCGCTGATCACCGGGATCGTCGGCTCGATGCTCCTCTTGCTCGCGCCGGACACGGTGCCACCGGAGCAACGGCCGTGAGCCTCAGCCCCCGGATAGGTAGCTGGCCAGGTCGGCGAGCGGCACCTGCTCCTGGTCCCCGGTGCCCATGTCCTTGACCGTGGCCACGCCGTCCTCGAGCTCCCGGGAGCCGAAGAGGAGCACCTGGCCGATCCCGTTCTTATCGGCGAAGTCGAGGTTCTTGGACGGACCGCGATCGTTGATGTCCAGCGTGCACCGGATCCCAGCCTCGCGGAGCTCGGCGGCCAGCTCGGTGGCCGGTCGCCGGGCCTCGTCGCCGATGGGCGCGATGTGGACCTGGGGTGCGGTGCTCTCGGTCTCGAGCTCGCTGACGAGCAGGACACGGTCGAACCCCAGGCCGAAACCGGCCGTGGGGGTCGGTTGACCGCCGAGGACCTCGGCCAGCGTGTAGGACCCGCCGCCGCAGATCTGCTTCTCGGCGCCCAGATCGGGGGCCTCGAACTCGAAGACGACGCCGGTGTAGTAGTCCAGGCCGCGGGCCACGCCGAGGTCGAGGGTGAGCTCATCGACACCGTAGGCCGACAGGAGCGCGACGGTCTCGGCCACGTAGGCCAGGTGCTCGCTGGCTGTGGCGTCCTCGTCCTCGTCGAGGTCCAGCCCGGCTAGCGCCTGGCGCACCGGATCCAGGGCCTTGTGGAGCCGGTCCTGGACGGCCTCTGGGCCATCGGACAGGTCCACCGGGATCTCGAAGCTCGACACCGTCTCGATGGCGTCGGTCAGCGCCTGCTCGGCCCCGGTGCCTTCCAGGTGGGCCACCAGATCCTCGTCGTCCTTGTCGATTAAGCGGTAGGTGGCCGCCTGGGTCTCCTCATCGGTCGGCAGCTTGCTGACCAGCATCTGGAGGAGCCCGATGTGGCCGACGCGCAGCTCGAAGGCGGGGACCTCGGCGGCCTCGATGCACGCGTTGGCCACCGCGATGACCTCGGCATCGGCTGCGGGGCCCTCGGCTCCGATCAGCTCCAGGCCGATCTGCCAGAACTCGCGGTACCGGCCGGATTGGGGTCGCTCGTACCGGAAGCAGTTGCCGAAGTAGTGCAGCCGCAGGGGCTTGGGCTCGGCGATGAGCTCGCTGTTGTAGAAGCGGATCACCGGCGCGGTCAGCTCCGGGCGGAGCGTGATGTCACGCTCGCCCTTGTCCTGGAACGCGTAGAGCTGCTCGACGACGGCCTCGCCGCTCTTCTCGGTGAACAGCTCCAGGTGCTCGAACGTCGGGGTCTGGACCTCGCCGTACCCGAACCGCTCCAGCACGCCGCGCAGCTCGTCCTGGAGGGCCCGGCGGCGGGCCATCTCCTCGGGCCGGAAGTCCCGGGTGCCCCGGGGCCGCTCGAAACCGCTCATCGCTTGAGCGAAGGTCACGGGGCATAAGAGGGTAACGGGGCCCGGTGGTCGAGCGGGCCTCGGCGGGATCAGGAGCGGGGACCCTCGAGGTCCGGTGTCGATCGGTCGGGCGGTTCCTCGGTCGGTCGCGTCGCTGGGGGTGTCGACCGACGGCCGAGTGTCTGCGAGACCAGCGGTCCGGTGTCGCCTGGGCTCGCAGTCCGGCCGAGCCCCCACCACGTGGGTGAGGTTCGGCCTCTCGCCGGACCGCGCAGCTCCGCCGGTCCGGCGATCCGCCGGATCAGGGATCCGGGCTCTCCTCAGGTCCCGATCCGCTACGCTGAGGTCATGATCGGGACCTGAGGAAGCCGCCTCGGGGATTCGAACCCCGGGCCTTCTGATTACGAATCAGATGCTCC
>CAYXGD010000052.1:0-11970 GCA_964464425.1 uncultured Thermoplasmatales archaeon | reverse complement strand
GGGGAACCCCATGGCTCGTGACGACAAGTCTCTCGATGAGCTCGACGAGGAGATGGAGAAGCTCGAGGCCGAGCTCCGCGCCCTGGAGGAGGGCGAGGATCCCGAGGATCTCGAGCTCGAGGACGAGCCGGCCGAGGAAGGGGAGGAAGGTGACCAACCCCCCGACGACGACCCCGACGAGGCCCCCGAGGACGAGGGATCCGGGGGGCTGATGGATAAGCTCCCCTTCGGCGGCTCCAAGGAAGACGAGGAGGAGCCTGTCGACGCGGAAGAGGACACACCTCCCGAGGCCGAGGAGGAGGCAGGGGAAGCAGAGGTCGAAGAGACCGACCCTCCCGACGAGGCCGAGGGCGACGAAGAGGAGGACGACGGCGGCAAGGGCCTCTTCGGCCGGTTCAAGCGCGACAAGGACCAGGCCGAGGAGACCGAGGCCGATGAGGAACCCGGGGAAGCGGAGGAGACCGATCCCCCGGAGGAGGACGAGGATAGCGGCGGCAAGGGCCTCTTCGCCCGGTTCAAGCGCGACAAGGACCAGGCCGAGGAGACCGAGCCCCCCAAGGAACCGCCTGCCGAGGAGGCAGCGCCCCCCGAGGAGCTGGCAGCCGAGGCCCCCGCCCCGGCACCGGCTGAAGAGGAGGAGCTCGACGAGGAGGAGCTCGAGCGCCGTGAGACCTCCGACCTCTGGGAGCGGACCCCCGAGGGACGCTGGCGACGCAAGCACCCCGACGAGGTCCAGGCCGAAGAGACCGAACCCGCCGAGGAGGAGGAAGGCCAGGGGCGTGCCCGGGACCTGCTGGCACGCTTCGGGACCTCCGGCCAGGAAGAGGAGGAGCCACCCGTCGAGACCTCCGACGGGACCGCGTTGGTCCCGGTCGAGGAGGAGGACGATGGTCGCGCCATCCCCATCTGGATCCTGTGGATCCTGCTCGGCATCGTGATCGTCGCCTTGATCGCGGCAGCCGCGGTGCTGCTGGGCGACGACGGCGGTCCGGGCGGTGCCGCCGGCCCGACGGCGGCTGCCACCGTGTCCGGCGGCAGCCCGGCGCCTGGCGGGGGGTTCGTGGCCGTGGTGGGACAAGCGGTGACCTTCGACGCCTCCGACACCACCGGGACCGTGGACACCTACGAGTGGGACTTCGGCGACGGGGAGACAGCCTCGACCGGGTCAGCCACCACCACGCACACCTACGCGTCCCGCGGCGACTACAACGTGACGCTCACAGCGATCGGGGACGGCGGCGAGAGCACCGCCAACGTCCAGGTCCTCGTCGTCCAAGCGCCCCAGGCCGTCCCTCAGGTCCTGGTCGGTGGCCAACCCGCAGCCCGCCCCGGGCAGAGCGGGAACCATCCCCTGGTCGGCGAGACGGTGACCTTGGACGGGTCCGGCTCGAGCGCCGATGCCGAGAGCTCCCTAGCCTCCTACGCCTGGGACCTCGACGGTGATGGGACCGCCGACGCGAACGGCGAGACCGCCGAGGCGTCCTTCGACGCGGTCGGCGCCTGGAACGTGAGCCTGACCGTGACCGACGACCTGGGCAACACCAACACGTCGGTCGTGCCCGTCGGCGTGGGCCGGGTCGACGTCTTCAACGACACCGTCGGCCAGGCCGTCGGCTCCGCATCGGCCAACGAGCACCCGCTCCCGGTCGAGGCCGGTCGACAAGGCGGTCAGCCCTTCGAGCTGAGAGCCGTCCTGAACTACACGCCTCCCCAGGCGGGCGTCAACGAGAACCTGGACCTGTTCCTCGTCCCGCCGGAGGGCGATCCCTTCCAGGCTGAGGACGACGGCGGATCCGGCCAGGAGACGATCACGCTCTCAGGGGCCGACCTGGAGACCCTCGGCCAGTGGACCGTGCGGGTCGAGCACCGCAGCCCGTCGACGAACTCGGTCGAGTACAGCGTCACGGTAGAGCTGCTCTATTGAGGAGGCCTGTGGATGAGCGAGAGATCCCGCTGGGTCAAGATCCTCACCGGCCCCTGGTTCGGGTTCGCCATGCTCCTGGTGGGCTTGGGCGTGGGCACCTGGGCGGTCACCCAGGCCGTGGCCGACCCGTTCCAGTCGGGGGTGGAGACGTTCGTCGGCTGGATGGCGGATGCTGCGCCGTACATCATCCTGATCAGCATCCTGCCGGCCCTGCTGGAGCTCTTCGACATGGGAGAGGGCGGCAAGGCGTCGGTCGTCGTCATCCTCCTGTTCTCCTTCACGACCCTGATCGCCGGGCTCTACGCGATCCTCGTGGCCTGGCCGTTGTTCGGGCTGCCGCTGACAGGCCAGGAGACCGGCGGCATCCTGGAGACGCTGGTCTCCGTGTTCGACCGGGTCGGCACCAGCGCACCGTTCATCGCCGTCCTGGCCGCCTTCTTCTGGGGGTTCGTGCTCCACCGGATCCGCGTCCTGGGCCGGAACCTGGACCCCGAGAAGGAGGGAGCGGGTCAGCGGTTCCTCCAGGGCCTCGTGTACGTGGCCAACCGGACGATCGCCGTCTTCCGGTGGATCATGGACGAGGGCATCATCCGGTTGGGCCGCTACCTCGAGTACGCCTTGCCGTTCCTCCTGTTCGCCGTGGGCACCTTCGTGCCCGAGGCTGTCGAGCAGGCCCGTGCCCAGGCCACCGCCGAAGCCAGCGGCATCGACGCGGTCACCCTCTACCTCCTGACCACGGCCTTGGTCGCCGTGGTCACCTTCGTCTACCTCCTGGCGGTGGCGTTCATCGCCGCCCGGGTGTCGAAGACGAGCCTGAAGGATATGCTCGGGGGGTACATGCCACCCGTCTACGCCTTCGCGTGGTCGACGGCCTCGAGCACGGCTACCATCCCGATCAACCTGGAGGCCGCCAAGGAGAACCTGAAGATCAACCGCTCGGTGCGGGAGTTCATCATCCCCCTGGGCGCGACCATCAACCTGGATGGGACCATGATGGGGGCGATGCTGATCACGCCCATGGTCACCGACGCCTTGGGCATCCCGTTGACCCTGTCCCAGCTGCTGGCCATGTACGTGCCGTTGCTGTTCATCACCATCGGGGCCCCGGGCATCCCAGGTGGGTTGTCGATCATCGCGCCACCGGTCCTGGCGGCGATCCTTGGCCTGCAGGGGGACGTGGCCACAGCGTTCATCGGTGTCTGGGTGGCGCTCTCCTTCGGGTTGACCGACCAGTTCCGGACGGCGGTGAACTCGACGAACAACGGCTTGCTGTGCCTGATCGTCCAGCGGATCCTCGGGATCGATCCGGACGAGGAGGTCGATCTCGAGGTCTTCGAGGAGCAGGACGAGGCTGCCACACCTGCCTAGACCGACCAGGCCAACGAAGCCTTTGTACCCCGACGGCCATGGCCCGGCGTGGCTGACGTCGAGGTCCGACCCGCACGCGCCGAGGATGTGGACGGCATCGTCGAGCTCTGGAAGGGGTTCGTGGGCTTCCTGTCCCCCCAGGACCCCCGCTACGAGGCCCGGGACGGCGCCTACGAGAAGTGGCGGAAGTACTTCCTGAACCGGATGCTCGACAGCGAACACGCGGTCCTGTTCGTCGCCGACGCCGGCGACGAGCTGGTCGGCGTGATCGAGTGCCGCGTGACCGGCGGCCACCCGGTCTTCAAGGTCTCCAAGCACGGCCGGTTGTACGGCCACTTCGTCAAGGAGAGCCACCAAGGCCAGGGCATCGGTGCCCAGCTCGTGGAGGCCGCCGAGGCGTGGTTCGAGAGCAAGGACCTGCCGTACTACCGGGTCAGCGTCCTCAGCTGGCTCCCCGAGGTCAAGGAAGCCTACGAGCGGATGGGCATGGCCCACGCCGAGTGGATCATGGAGAAGGAGCTCTGACCGGCGGGTCGTCCGGGTCCGCGTCCTCGCTGCTCGGCGGCTCGACCGGCTCGTAGGGGACCTCGATGTGGAACGTGGCGCCCTGGCCCGGCTCGGACTCGACCCAGACCTCGCCACCGTGCCGCCGGATCGCGCTCCGCACGATGGCAAGCCCCATCCCCGTGCCGCCGGTCGCGGTCTTGCGCTCCTTGCGGCTGAAGGGGCCGAAGATCCACGCTTGATCCTCCTCCGGGATGCCGATGCCTTCGTCGCGGACGACCAGCTCCCAGCGGTCCGGATGCTCGTTGGCCCAGATGTGGACCAACGGCGGGCTCTCACCGCTGTACTGTAGCGCGTTGTCGAGCAACTGCTCGATGGCCTGCCCGATGGCGGTCCTGTCGCCCTGGACGACGGGCAGGTCCTCGACCAGGACGACCGCCCGGGACTCCGCGATCTCCTCGCGCAGCCGGACCTGCACCCGATCGACCAGCTCCTGGAGATCGAGCCGTTCGACCTGGAGGGGCCGATGGCGACCGCCGGAGTACTCCAGGAGGTCCTGGATCAAACGGTAGAGCCGCTGGGCGGCCTCGAGGATGAACCGTAGCGACTCCTGGGAGACCTCGTCCAGGTCGTCGCCGGCCTGGCGTTGGAGGAGCTGGGCGAAGCTGTTGACCGTCCGGACGGGTTCCTTGAGGTCGTGGGAGGCGACGAACGCGAAGCGCTCTAGCTCCGCGTTGGTCCGGGTCAAGGCGCCGGCGCGTTCCTCGAGCTGGGCACGGATCTCCTGTTGCGCGGTGATGTCCTCGACGCTGGCCACGCGGTAGGCCGGCTGGGACCCTTGTTCGGGGACCAGGGCAACGTGGACGCGCACGGGGAAACGGGTGCCATCCTTGCGCACGTGCTCGGTCTCGAAGACGACCTGACCGGTCTCGTGGGCCTCCTCGATCTCCGGCTGGATCCGCCGCCACTCGCCCTCGCCGAAGACATCGGCGATCGGTCGGCCTTCGAGCTCGTGACGGTCGTAGCCGTGCATCTCTGCGAAGGCCGGGTTGACGTGGGCGAAGGTGTCCGAGCTGGCCTGGCTGATCGCCATGCCCCAGCTGGCGTGCTCGAAGGCCCGCCCCCAGCGATGGGCCTCGGCTTCGGCCTGGGTTCTGGCTTGACGGTCCCGTAGCGCGGTCAGCCCACGGCCCAGGTCGATGCCGACGTCGGCCAGCAGGCTGACCTCGGCAGGCTGGAAGGCATTCGGCGTCTCCGCGTAGAGCTGGAGGAGGAACTCGGGCTCGCCGTCGACGGGGACCGGGATGGCCGCCGAGCTGGCGTAGCCTCGGTGGACAGCTTCCTCGCGCCACGGTTCGAACCGGGGATCCTCGACGATGTCCTGGGCGATCTGTGGCTGGCCGGAACGGGCTGCGCGGCCGCTGGGCCCCTGACCGAGGGGCTCGTCGGCCCACGTGATCTCCACGTCCTCGAGGTAGCCCGCCTCGTAGCCGGCCTGCGCGACCGGCTGGATCGTGTGCCCCTCGTCGTGCTCGATCCGGCCGATCCAGACCAGCCGGTACCCGCCGACGGTGAGGACGTCCTGGCAGACCCGATCGAGGAGCATCCTCTCGTCCTCAGCGTCGAGGAGGGCTCGGTTGATGGCGTTGTGGAGCTTGAGCACCCGCCGGAGGCGGGTCACCTCCCCTTGGTCACGGTCGGCCGGGGGGCTGTCGAGATCCGGGAGATCCGAGGCTTGGGCTCCGCGACCAGGTGGGAGCGAGGCCTCTGCCATCGCAGGGACTCCATCGACGGGCCCTTATGAACCCGTCGGGAGGTGCCTGAGCCATCGGCATGCCGACGGACGGCCGGAGGGATGACGAGACCCTGTGAGGTAAGCTACTTACCACCACGACCGGCTCTACGGCTGCGATGCCGAGGCCCGCCGGGCAAGGGGCGATCGACCCACGGCCCACCCTACGTTCAGGTCTATCCGAACGATTGGTTCATATCGAACGATACCTTGTGTCCCTCAGAGGGTGAGGTGCAGCAGATGCCATCCAACGACGAGGTCGGGCCCGATGATCAGCGATCGCTGAAGGCGGAGCTCCGCGAGCGACTGACGGCCGTCCGTGAGCGGACGCTGACCTTGATCGAGCCCCTGAGCCCCGACCAGTTCGCCACCCAGCCGGCCCCGGTGATGGGGACCGTGGCCTGGGACGTGGGCCATATCGGTGCCTTCGAGGAGCTCTGGCTGGTCGAGGCGCTGGATGGGCCCGAGGTCGGCTACGGGGACCTCTCGGAGGTGTTCGACCCGATCCACCATCCGCGGTCCGAGCGGGGCGCCATGGAGCTTCCCTCGGCCCAGGAACTGGAAGCCTACCTCAACCGGGTCCGGAAGACCAGCCTCGACGTGCTGGAGCGGCTCGATCTTGATCAACGGGAGCTGACCCGTGACGGCTTCGTCCACGACATGATCGTCCGGCACGAACAGCAACACCAGGAGAGCGTGCTGATCACCCTCCAGCTGATGGAGCGCGACCCCCAGGGCCCGTCGACGGAGGCAGACCACCTGGTCGCCATGGAGCCCTACCAGCCCCCGATCCGGCAGCCCAAGCCCGACCCCGTCACCCAGGTCGGGGGCATGGCTGAGCTTCCGGCCACGACCTTCCCGCTGGGCACCGACCGTCGCGTCGGTCACTACGACAACGAACGGCCCCAGCACGAGGTCACCGTCGACGCGTTCAAGATCGCCAAGGCGCCCGTGACCAACGGCGAGTACCGGCACTTCATCGAGGACGGTGGCTACGAGCAGGCCGAGCATTGGAGCGAGGATGGATGGATGATCGCCCAGGCCCTGGATCTCGAGCATCCGCGATCCTGGCGTCGGCGCGACGGTGGCTGGTACGTGCGTGAGTACGACCGGTGGATCGAGCTGCCCGAGGGCCAGCCGGTGACCCACGTCTCGTACTACGAGGCCGAGGCTTACGCGGCGTGGGCCGGCAAGCGCCTACCCACCGAGGCGGAGTGGGAGCTGGCGGCCACCTACGATCCCGAGTCCGGGGTCAAGACGACCTACCCGTGGGGCACGGAGGGGTGGACGCCGGTCAAGGCCAACCTGGGCCAGCGCCTGTTCGGTCCGGCGCCCGTGGGCAGCTACCCGGGCGGGGTCTCGCCCGTCGGCTGCCACCAGATGGTCGGCGACGTGTGGGAGTGGACCAGCTCGGTCTTCACCGGGTACCCGGGGTTCCAAGCCTTCCCGTACGAGGAGTACTCCCAGACCCACCTCGACAGCGGCTACCAGGTCCTCCGCGGTGGCTCCTGGGCGACCTGGCCGGCCTGCGCCACCGGGACGTTCAGGAACTGGCATCAACCCGACCACCAGCAGATCTTCGCAGGCTTCCGTCTGGCCGAAGGTGGGGCGCGGTGACCGACGGCCCCGAGACCGTGGCCGCGGACCCGGAGTTCATCGCCGACGTCCGGGAAGGCTTGACGGCCGACCAGAAGGCCATCCCGCCCCGGTGGCTCTACGACGCCCGAGGCTCCGCGCTCTTCGAGGAGATCACCGAGCTCGACACCTACTACCTCACCCGGACCGAGCGCGAGCTGTTCCAGGCCCATGCCGACAGCATCGTCAGCGCCTGCCCGACGCCTCTGGAGGTCGTCGAGCTGGGTGCCGGCAGCGCCGCCAAGACCCGGCTGCTGCTGCGCGCGGCCATCGACCGACAGGGCCCGACCACCTACTGCCCCATCGACATCAGCCCGGCCGCCATCGAGATGGCCCGCCAGCAGCTGCTCGAGGCCTTCGATCAGCTCACGATCCGCCCGGTCGTCGGCGCCTACGACGAGGGCCTGGCCAAGCTGCAGGACACCGATGGCACGCCGCGCCTGATCCTGTTCATCGGCTCGAGCATCGGGAACTTCGAGCTCGACGACCAGGTCGAGCTGCTCCAAGCGATCGCCTCGGTCATGGGGCCCAAGGACCGGTTCCTGCTGGGCACGGACATGGCCAAGGGCGAGCAGGTCCTGCTGGAGGCCTACGACGACCCGCAGGGCGTCACCGCAGCCTTCGCCACCAACCTGCTCACCCGGATGAACCGGGAGCTCGGCGCCACGTTCGACGAGTCCAGCTTCGAGTTCGTCGCCCTCTACAACGAGGCCAAGCACCGGGTCGAGATGTACCTCGAGAGCCGAGAGGTTCAGACGGTCCACATCGACGCCCTGGGCATGGAGGTGACCTTCGAGGCGGGCGAGCGTCTCCACACCGAGCACTCGTACAAGTACACCGAAACGCTGATCGACGACCTCCTGGACCAGGCCGGCCTGGCCCGCAGCGAGAGCTGGTACGACGAGGACGGCTGGTTCGGCGTCCACTTGCTGACAACCGCCCCCCGCTAGCAAGGACCGCGAGGCCTGTCCCCGCAGGACGCCGGCGTGCCGATGCTCCGCCCCTGGGTCGCTGCCGTGTTCTGCGAGACCTGGCGACCGTCAGCCTGGCACCGTCGCTTGGCTCGGACAGGTTGGCCGGTCCCGACCTCCTCCTCGACCCGCTGCCCGGCCATCCCCGCCATGGCCACCGGGGACGGCCCGAAGGAGCCCGATGAGGGCGCGGCGACGGCGGGCCGTCAGGGGACCGTTGGGCCACAGCCCATGCCCCGACAGCCCCCAGCCTTGGCGCTGGCCGACCGTCGGCGAAGCTGGCCGCTGGAGCAGGCAGGAAGATAGAGAGAAGAGGACGGAGGGGAGGGGGCCTCCCCCCGGTACGAGGATCAGTTGACCTGGAGCGTCTCGCAGGTCTCCTTGTTGTCGCTTGGCACGTAGTCCAGGTTGCTGCCGGTGACGTCGGTGACGCAACCCTCCCAGGTGCCCGCGCTGTTCTTCTGCTTGGCCAGGAAGCTGGCTTGGCCGGTGGCATCCGTCTTGTCGGTGCCCGTGTGGACGGTGCCGTCGGGGGCCGTGGTCTCGAAGGTGACACTGGCACCCTCCACGGGCGTCCCGTTACCATCCACGATGGTGGCGGTGGTCGTCACCCAGTTGGCCTTCCCCTTGGTCTCGTAGCTCATGGCCACCGAGTCGACGTGGACATCGAGCGGCGGGCCCGCGGTGTCCTGGTTGCCACAGGTGGAGAGACCCAGCGCGTGGCAGACGTTGCCCAGGCCATGACCGTACACGTTGTCGGCCGTCGACCCGCTGAACTCGTTGGTGACAGCGGTGCTGGTGAGCTGGTCCTTCACCTCGACGGGGCCCAGGGTGGGGTCCTGCTGGAGCACCTGGGCGGCGGTGCCTGCGGCGTGCGGGGTGGCCATGCTGGTGCCATCCAAGGTCGCGATGAGGACGCCGGAGCCGATGTAGGCCGAGGTGATCCCGACGCCGGGGTAGACGATCTCGGGCTTGAGCCGGCCGTCCTCGGTCGGGCCGCCGCTCGAGAAGTCGGCGATCTCGTCGTCTGCTTGGGTGATGGTCTCCTTGTCGTCGACGGCGCCGACCGTGAGGACGTCGTGGGCGGCGGCGAACCCGTCGATGGTGCAGCTGTCGTGGCCAGCGTTCCCGGCGGCCACGCTGAAGAAGACGCCGCTGTCGACCAGGGCGTCGGCGGCCTGGGCCTCGGGGCTTGTCCCATCGCCGCAACCCGGCTCGAGGAAGCCGATGCTCATGGTGGCCACCTCGATCGACGGGCTGACGTTGTCCTGGTTGTCGGCCACCCATTGGATCCCGGCGATGATGTCCGAGCTGGTCCCGGACCCGGCGGCGTGGAGCACGCGGACGGCGGCCAGGCTGGCCCCCGGCGCGATGCCCGGGTAGGTCTCGTCACGGCTGGCCACGGTGCCGGCCACGTGGGTGCCGTGGCCGTCGGTGTCGGTGCACTCGGGGCTCTCCAGCCCGCCGATCGTGCTCACACACGAGACGATGGCACCCTCGAAGAACGGATGGGTGACATCGATGCCGGTGTCGATGACGGCCACGGTGATCCCCGAGCCGTCGTACCCGGCCGCCCAGCCCTCGTCGGCCTCGATGGCCTGGTGGCTGATGTCCATGTCCGTGGTGACCTGCTGGTCCAGGTGGACCGAGACGACACCGGGTAGCTCGGCCACATCGTCCAGCTGGGAGGTCGGGACGGTGGCGGCGAACCCATCGATCAGGTGGTAGGTCCACGTGACCGTGGCGCCCTCCTGGCGGGCCTGGTCGGCCACGGGCGGGGCAGCGCCATCGGTCATCGCGATGATGTCCACGGTGGCTGGGTCCTCGGAGAGCGCGGCGAGGAGATGGTCGTCGTACGGGGCTTGCGTCACGGGGGTGGTCGCCTGGCCGGCCACGAACGGACCGGTCACGAGCAATAGCGCGATGGCGAGCACGAGCGGGAGACGGGTGTCCAACGAGGGTCCTCCACTTGGATACCAGGGACCCGATACAAGTACCGCCTGCCCCCGCAACCGGTCGGCTGCATCCCCCGGGACGGATAGGGGCTGGGCACCCAGGTGGTTGCCCAGCTCACCCCGGGGTCCAGCCGCCGGTGAGCACGAGGGCAGCTTGCTCGTCCTCGGCGAGCCAGGCGGTCCCGTGGAGCTCCTGGAGGGCAGCCAGGGTGACCGCCGAGGAGGGCTCGGCCAGCAGGCCCCGCTGGTGGAGGCGCTGCATGGCGTGCCGGGTGGTCGGTTCGTCGATCGCGATGGCGGTCCCGTCGGTGGCTTGGACGGCGTCGACAAGCTGATCCAGGCGTGGCGGGTCAGGGATGAGCAGACCATCGGCCAGGGTGTTCTCGCCAGGGCCCGTGCGGCCTCCGAGGGCTCGGACGACGGGGTCGAAGCCCTGGGCCTGGACGGCCACGAGGCGAGGGATCGCCTCGGGCTCGATGATGCCGCCGGCTGCCAGGCGCTGGAACCCGCGGTAGGTCCCCAGCAGGACCGAGCCCATCGCGCACGGGGTGATGAGGACGTCGGGGAGGCCGGCCGGGTCCTCGGCGAGCTCGTAGGCGATCGTCGAGCAGCCGTCCAGGAAGTGGGGCGGGTAGGTGTGGTTGGCGTAGTACGTCCCAGGTTGGTCGGCGGCGTCCACGGCGGCCTGGGTGACCTCGCTGCGCTTGCCTTGGACGACCTGGAGCTCGGCCCCGAGGGCCTCGATCCGCTGGCGCTTGGCTTGGGTGATCGAGGTGGGGGAGAAGATGGTGCAGCCGATCCCCGCCTGGCCGGCGTAGGCTGCGCAGGCGGCCCCAGCGTTGCCGGAGGAATCCTCGACGACGCGGGTGGCCCCGACGGCCTGGGCCATGGAGACGGTCACGCAGGCGCCCCGATCCTTGAACGAGCCCGTCGGGTTGAGGTACTCGAGCTTGAACCCGGCGCCTAGCCGCTCGTCGTGGACCAGCGGGGTCCCTCCCTCGCCGAGGCTGACCGCGTGCTCGGCCGGGACCTGGAACGTGCCGGCGTACCGCCAGAGCCCCGGACCGTCCCCGTGGAGGTCGTCCTTGGCCACGGGCGGTAGACCGCCGGCGTGATCGAGGGCGCCGCCGCAGGAGCAGATGGCGACCTCGGGACCGTGCTCGTCCCCGCAATCGATGCAGATCAGCGCGTCCACGCTGCCCCAAGCACCCCACCACGCTTAAGAACCGGCCGTCCGTGGCCGCCGCGTGGCCGTCGACTGGCTGATCGTGGCCTTCCTCGCCATCGCCGGGTTCGTGGCCGCCTTCATCGACAGCCAGGTCGGTGGCGGTGGCGCGATCAGCATCCCCGCTCTCCTCCTCGCCGGGCTGCCCCCGCACCTGGCCCTTGGCACCAACAAGCTGGCGGCCACCGGTGCCAGCTTGACGGCCACGGCGACCTATATCCGGGCCGGGACCGTCTCGCTGAGGGTCTCCATGTGGCTGGTGCCCGCCGGAGCCATCGGGGCGGCCCTGGGTGTGGCCGGTGTCCAGCTTGTCGACCCCGGCGTCGTCAAGGGCTTGGTGCTGGTCCTGATGGCCGGCATCACGGTCTACGTGCTCCTCCAGAAGGATTTCGGCGAGGAGGATCGCTTCGAGGGGCTGACCCCCGGGACCCTGGCCCTGGCGATCGCCCTCACGGCGGTGATCGGGTTCTACGATGGGTTCCTGGGCCCTGGGACGGGCAGCTTCCTGATCTTCGCCTACATCGGCGTGCTCGGCTTCGACTTCCTCACGGCCGCCGGTCACGGTCGCGTGATGAACTTCACCAGCAACGTCGCCG
>CAYXGD010000051.1:0-12021 GCA_964464425.1 uncultured Thermoplasmatales archaeon | reverse complement strand
ACGGACCCCGCGAGCGGCCGAACCCGCCAACCCCACCAACGTTCGGCCAGATCGCTGGGTACGTTGTAACATAGCGCCGGACGGACCCAGCGAGCGGCCGAACCCCCAGACCGCACCAACGTTCGGCCAGATCGCTGGGTACGTCGTGACATAGCGACGGACGGACCCAGCGAGCGTACGAACCACCCCTCAGCCCAACGGGTCGTAGGATCGCAGGCGACGGCGTGACCTGAGGATGCACTGGCCTAGGTTCAGCCTGGCCGGTTCGCCAAGAGGTGAGAGGCGTGGACGGGCGGCAGCATGGTCCCGCAGGCTCCCGCCCGCCAGCCCAGCACGATATGGGTCCTAGGAGCCCTTCAATCCTGGACAACCGAGAGGTTACAGGGGCCTTCTGGAGCCCGCAAGTGGGAAGGTTCAAGGCCCTTGTCCGCCCATCACAGGCCAGATGGTCTGTTCGGCCGACCCCACCACGACCCCGACGACGCGCGGGTAGTGGCGGGTCGGCGTCCGGTTCTGGACCGACCCGTGATGGACGAGAGCGTATGCTATCCCGGACCAACGACGCGGTGACCCTGCAAGCCCCGGCCACCATCGGCAACTTCGGCCCTGGGTTCGATGTCAGCTCACTGGCCCTCGAGGCCCTGGGCGATCGGATCCAGGTGGCCTTGGCCGACGAGGACCTCCTCCACGTCGAAGGTCCCGGCGCGGTCAACGTCCCGGGTGCCTGGTCGGAGAACCTGGCTGGCGCCACCCTGGACCACCTGCGCGAGGTCCACGAGGTCGACCAGGCCTACGAGGTCACGCTCCACAAGCCCCGGAAGGCCGGCTCGGGGCTCGGTTCGTCAGCCTCCTCCGCCGCGGGGGTGGCTCTGGCGTTCCACGGGCTCAACCCGAAGCTCGGCCTGCGCCCAGAGGACCTGATCCACGCCGCTGGCCTGGCCGAGGGCGGCGGCCGTCCGCACTACGACGACGTGGCCGCCGTGGTCCTAGGCGGGCTCGCGCTCGTCCGGCCGGGCCAGGGTCGTCCCGAGGCGCGCCGGGTCCAGCCACCGTCCGGCCTGCATCTGGCGATCACCGTCCCGGATCTGGAGATCGAGACCACGCGGATGCGCCAGGTCCTACCGGACCGGGTCCCACTGGCCGACGCCGTGGCCAACCTGGGAGCGGTCTCGACCCTGGTCGATGCCTTCCACCGGGGGGACGTGGCCACCATCGGCGCTTGCCTGGACGATCGCCTGGCCGTCCCCTACCGGGCGGAGGCGTTGCCGTTCTACGAACCCGTCTGCCGAGCGGGCCTCGAGGCCGGCGGCCTGGGCGTGACCCTGTGCGGGTCCGGCCCGTCCCTGGTGGCCGTCTGCGCCAGCGGCGGCGCCGCCGGCGAGGTCGCCCGGGCCATGACAGAGACCGTCGAGGACCACGGCACCGCGGCCGAGGCCGTCGTCGCCCGCCCCGAGGAGGAGATCCCCTACGATGCCCTGTGAATGCGTCGAATGCCATGCCGTCGTCGACCCGCTCCCGCCCGACTGCGCCTGTCCAGACTGCCGAGGCCTCCTGGAGGTCCAGGTCCCCACGCCCGAGCTCCCGGCCGGCTGGCGGGACCGGCCCTTGTCGGTCTGGCGGTACAAGGAGTTCCTACCCCACGACCCTGAGGCCGGCCTGGTCAGCCTCGACGAGGGCGGGACCCGGTTGGTCGAGGCCCCGGCCCTGGCCGATCGGCTGGGCCTGGCCTCGCTGCACCTGAAGGTCGAGGGCGACAACCCCACCGGGTCGTTCAAGGACCGGGGGATGACGTGCGCGGTCTCCTGGGAGGTCGCCCAAGGTGCCGACGTGCTGGCATGCGCCAGCACCGGGAACACAGCAGCCAGCATGGCGGCCTACGCAGCGCGAGCCGGGGTCAAGGGCGTCGTGCTCCTGCCAGCGGGCAAGGTGGCCGTCGGCAAGGTCGCCCAGGCCATGGCACACGGTGCCCAGGTCCTCGAGGTCGACGGCAGCTTCGACGATGCCATGGACGTTGTCCTCGAGCTGGCCCGCAAGGGGGAAGCGGCCCTGCTGAACTCGAAGAACCCCTACCGGCTGGAAGGGCAGAAGACCCTGGCCATGGAGATCCTCGACCAGCACCCGGCCGGTCCGCCGGACCGGATCGTCTACCCGGTGGGCAACGCCGGCAACATCAGCGCGGCCCACAAGGCCCTGCTGGAGTTCGAGACCGCCGGCCTGCTCACCGATCTGCCCCGGTTGACCGGGGCCCAAGCTGAGGGGGCCGATCCGATCGCGCGAGCCATCGAGGCCGGGCAGGCGAGCATCGAGCCAGAGCTGCACCCCGAGACCCTTGCCACGGCGATCCGGATCGGCCGCCCCGTCTCGGCCGTCAAGGCCCTGCGCGCCATCCGGGAGACCGATGGAACGGCGACCAGCGTGCCCGACACGGCCATCACCGACGCTCAGCGCTTGCTCGCTCAGGCCGAGGGCGTCTTCGCTGAACCGGCCTCAGCCACGAGCCTGGCCGGCCTGATCAAGCTCCTCGACGAGGGCCGTGTGGACACGAGCGAGCGCGTGGTCTGCGTGCTCACCGGTCACGGGCTCAAGGACCCAGATGCCGCCAAGCGACTGGCCGGGGAGCCCATCGCCTGCCAGGCCACGCTCGAGAGCGTCCTGGCCGCCATCCGCGGCCAGGCCCAAGACACCCAGGAAGTGATCGCATGAGATTGGAGATGGAGGTCGAGCTGCCGGACAGCCCGGGACAGCTGCAACGCGTGTTGGAGATCGTCGCCGACCACGGCGCCAACGTGGTCAGCGTCGTCCACCTGCACGAGAAGGAGCAGGAAGGCCGGGTCCCGGTCGAGCTGATCGTCGAGGTCCCCGAGTCCGAGGCGCTTCGCTTGGTCGACGCCGTGGCCCGCGAGCATCGGTTGCTGAGCATCAACCGCGAGGGCGGGACCGTGCGGACGGCCGTGCTCCTCGTCGGTCACGTGTTCGAGGCCGACCTCCGGGAGCTCCTGGACGAGGTCTTCCAGGAAGGTGCCCAGGTCGGCGGGGTCGATGCTCGCATCGAGGGGCAGGACAACCCCAGCGCGGTCCTGGTCAGCCTCAGCGCCGACCGGGACGACACCCTGCGCCAGGCCGTCGACGCCCTCGGGGCCCGGGCCTCGCAGGCCGAGCTCCGCCTGATCGAGCAGGTCGGAGGTGGGGCCGATGCCTGAGGCTCGCCGCTTCAACGTGCTGTTGGCCGGGTACGGGACCGTCGGCCGGTCGCTCCACCAGGCCATCGAGCGACAGCGCGAGCACCTGATCGACCGCCACGGCCTGGACCTACGGATCACCGGGATCGCCCGGAGCGACCGGGTGGCCACCGACCCCGAGGGCCTCTCCCTGAAGGACGATGGATCGGTCACGTGGCGCCGAGGCGAGCTCCTGGATCAGATCTGGGAGGCCGAGGCCGACGTGTTCGTCGAGGCCACGCCCACCGACCTGGAGGACGGCCAGCCCGGCCTGGGCCACGTCCGGACCGCGTTCCACAACGACCTGCCGGTGGTCCTGGCCAACAAGGGCCCGGTGGTCGTCGCCTACCAGGAGCTCGTCGAGCGCGCCGAGAAGGCCGGGGTGCCGCTTCGGTTCGAGGCGACCGTGGCTGGGTGCGTACCGAGCCTGAACGCGGCCCGGTACAGCTTCGCCGGGGACACCATCCACAAGGTCGAGGGGATCCTGAACGGGACGACGAACTTCATCCTCACCCGCATGGCCGAGGAGGGCAGCGACCTGGATCAGGCGCTGCGCGAGGCCCAGGCGCTCGGGTACGCCGAGACCGATCCGACCGCCGATGTCGAGGGGCTGGATGCTGCCAGCAAGGTCGTGATCCTCGGCAACGCGCTGCTGGGCCTGGATCTGAGCATGGACACGGTCGAGGTCGAGGGCATCACCAAGGTGACCCGGCAGGCCGTCGAGCTGGCCGACGATCACGGGTTCCGGGTCAAGCTCGTGGCCGAAGCCCGCCGGGACGGGACCGCACGGGTCGGTCCTCGGCTGGTCCCCCGTGGCAGCACGCTGGACGTGCCAGGCGCGCTCAACGCCGTCCGGTTCACCACCGAGCTGGCGGGCACCGTGACGCACACGGGTGCCGGTGCCGGCGGGAAGGCCACGGCGGCTGCGCTGCTCAGCGACATCGTCGACGTGGCCAGGACCACGGGGTAGCCGGGCACGCCGTCAGTCGGGCATCATGTCGTCGTCGACCGCTGTCGCAGCGGCGGGTTCATCCTCCCGGGCCGACAGGTTCTTGCGCAGCGGGATGGCGAACTCGATGCCGCGGTCCCGGAAGGCCTCGGCGATGGTCTTCTGCACCTCGCTCCTGGCCCGGTTGAACAGCGCCCGCTCGACCCAGAACCTCAGCCGGACCAGGATCCTGTACTCCTGGATCTCGGTGATGTGGACCTGGACCGGCGCGTCCTCGATCCGGTGCTCGCTGGCTTCGGCCGCTTCCCGGAGCACATCCACGGCGACGTCGATGTCGTTCTCGTGGGAGAGCGTGACCACGACCTCGACGCGCCGGCGCGGGTTGATGCTGTAGTTCTTGACGGGTTCGGTGATGAACCGGGTGTTGGGGACGACCAGGCGCAACCCGTCGCTGGTCACGAGCGTCGTCGACCGGAGCTCGACGGCGGTGACCGAGCCGGCCATGGAACCGACCTCGATGTAGTCACCTGGGGCGAAGGGTTGCTCGAAGAGGATGATCATGCCTGAGATGACGTTGGAGGCGATGTCCTTGGTGGCGAACCCGATGATGATGCCGGCCACGCCCAGGGCGGTGAGCGCGCCCCACAGCGCTCGGCCGATGCCGAGAAGGTAGAGCGTCAGCATGGCCGCGATGAAGATCAGGAAGACATCCGAGACCCGGTTGAGGTGGTGCAGGGACCGGCTGGTGACCTGGAACCGTTGTTGACCCTCGGCCACCGCGTTGAAGAACCGACCGTTGTAGCGGACGACGACAAGGGTCACGATCCAGAGGACAGTGACCTGGATGGCGTCCACCGCGGTGGGGTGGGCCTGCACCCAGGCGTCCAGGTCGGCCAGCGAGACCATGGCGGCCCGTAGGGCCTCGAGGGCCTAACCGTTGCGGCTCCGGCGAGCACCGGCTGTGGACCCTACCCTTAACCGTCAGCACGCCCATGGCGGCTTGATGTGCAAGGACTGCGAGCGCGACATCCGGTCGGCGCTCTCCAGCAACGATCGGTTCGCCATGTCCAACCGAAAGGAGTTCAAGCTCGACCGGATCGATGGGGACGACGTGTACATCGAGGGGGCCAAGAAGCCCACCATGCACGTCAGCCACGTCGCCAGCGTCCTCCACTGGCTCAAGGGTGGGCACTTCATCTGCGGGATCAGCAGCGGGACCACGGCTGTCAAGACCCTGCTCTCCGGCAAGCAGGCCGACTGCAGCCGGTGTGCCAACAACGCCAGCGAGGTCTGGGCGGTCCTCGTGTCCGTCGACGGGGTCCGCCGCGACCAGCAGTCCGGCCTGGCGCCGTCCCCTGAGTGGATGTGACCGGGCGGGGCCCAGGCGGTCGATGGTCCCAGCAGGCCTTTCCCTCTTGTCGGCCTACGGTGACGCGTGCGCGAGACCGAGTACGGCGTCGAGTTCGAGGCCGAGGTCGTCGAGTCGCGAGCCCTGACCCCGTCGGCCCACCATATCCGGGTGACCCGTCCCGACGGCTGGGTCTACCAACCGGTGCAGTACACCTTCCTCTCCCTGCGGACCGAGCAGAGCGATGACTTCAGCGACTACCGGCCGATGAGCCTCGCCTCGTCGCCGACCCGCGACCACCTCGAGTACGGGGCCCGGCTCTCCGACAGCCCCTGGAAGCGCGCCTTCGAGCGCCTCGAACCCGGTGACACGGTCCTCGTGGAGGGCCCTGCGGGCCACTTCATCCTGGACGAGCGGCGGCCGGCGGTCATGCTGGCCGGCGGGATCGGGATCACGCCGCTCAAGGGCATGGTCGAGTACGCCACCGACCGGGGGCTCGAGATCCCGGTCGAGCTGGTGTACAGCAACCGGTCGGTCGAGGAGATCGCCTACAGGGAAGAGCTCGACGCGGCAGCCAGCGCCAACCCGCGCTTGTCGATCACGCACACGTTGACCCGCCAGGCGCCCGACGGCTGGGACGGACGGACGGGTCGGATCGACGACGCCGGGCTCGGGGACCTGAACGACCGGTACCCTGACGCGGTCTGGTACATCTGCGGGACCCCGGGGATGGTCCAGACCATGACCCGCTCGATCGTCGACATGGGCGTCGACGACAAGGATGTCCGGTACGAGCAGTTCTGGGGCTACTGACCCGGCAGCTCGACGCCGAGCTGCTCGGCCTCCCAGGCCAAGGTCCCCTCGAGGCCTGACCTGAGCGGCCGGTGCTCCAGGCCGAGCGCCTGGCGTGCCTTGCCGTTGTCGCCCAGGTAGGTGTTCCCGGCCAGGACCCGGAGGCTCTCCGGGTGGTAGGCCTCGGGAAGGTCGGTGAACCACCTGGCCATCCTGGCCCCCCCGGCCATCAGGCTGAACGTCCAGGGCGGCAGCGCTTTCGGCGCGGGCCGGCCGGTGATCCCCTTGACCACGTCGAAGACCTCGACGAGGGTCCGTGGATGCCCGGCGATGATGTAGGTCTCACCAGGGTCGCCGTCCTCCATGGCCAGCCGGTGGCCCCGAGCGGTGTCGTCGACGTGGCCCCAACAGTAGGCGGTTCGGCGGGGGATCGCGGGCAGATCCCCGGTGAGGTGCTGGCGCCAGAAGGTGCGGATCGCGCTGGTGTCCCCGGGACCGTAGGTGACACCGGGCATGACGATGACCAGCGGCAGGCCGTCCTCCATCATGGGGACGGCGATCTCGTGGTGGGCCTGCCACTTGGTGCGATCGTAGACAGAGAGGTGGGCGCCGTCGTGGCGGTAGGTCTCGTCGACGATCTGGCCACCGGTGTCAGAGTTCACCGCCAGGCTGCTCGTGTAGACGGCCTTGGGCACGTCGAGCTCGTCGACCAGCTCGAGCACGTTGCGGGTCCCCTGGACGTTGACGGGGTGGGCCGGCGAGGCGTCGTCGGCGCCGACCTTGTACCAGGCCGCCAGGTGGAAGACGCCGTCCACGCCGTCCATCGGCTCGCGCATGCTGGCCTTGTCGGTGATGTCGCCCTCGGCCAGCTCGGCGCCCATGGCTCGGAGGTCGTCGGCCTGCGAGGATCGGCGGACCAGGCAGGTGATCTCGTGGCCGGCCTCCAGGAGCTGCTCGACCAGGCGCCTGCCGATGAACCCGGTGCCGCCGGTGACGAGGTGGTGGCCCACGGTGCCCGTACCCGGCCAGGCCACTTAGCCTGTCGGGCCCGTGACGCCGAAGAGGTCATGCCGGTGGCAGGGGTTGGCGACGTGGAGGCTTGGACGTGGACGGGGACCGTCAGTGGCCATCGTACCCGCTGATCCTGATCGCCCTAGCCGCGGCGCTGATCTCGGCCGCGTGGGGTCCGGTGGCCGCCGAGGCCGGCGACGCGTGCCCGGACCAGCGGTACGTCGAAGGTGTCGGCAGGGTCTGCGATGGACCGGGCCGGTTGCTGGAGGTCGTGGGCCCCGATGGCCGCCGGCTGGGGTTCACCCACGGGCCCGACCCGATGGACGGCTTCGGCGGCACCGCCGGTTCGGACGGCTCGGCAGGGGCGACGGGGGACCTCGACCCTGCTCCGCCCACCTGCGTCGGCCCGGACCAGGGCGCCAGGATCCACGTCATCTACGCGAGAGCCCACGACGACGCGGACCGGTACGCGTCCATGGTGGATCGCATCCGGGAGATGGTCGGCCAGGCCAACGCCAAGCTCATGGCCGCTGCCGAGGCCACCGGCCGGCCTGGGCTCAGGTTCAAGGTCGTCTGCGATGCCTCGAGCATCACCGTCGAGAACGAGACCCTGCCCACACCGAAGGCCGACGCCGACCTGTCCACGATCAAGGGGGACCTTCTCGACAAGGGGTACGACGATCCCCAGGCCAAGTACCTGGTCTACTACGACGATCCGGAAGCGTGCGGGTGCGCCGGTGTCGCCGAGATCTACGACGACGATCGGCCGGGCCCGGAGAACTGGAACAACGGGAACGGGAACACGCCCCTGTACGCGATCGACTACGGGATCGACGACCACGAGGGGCCAAGCATCGTCCTCCACGAGCTCAGCCACAGCCTGGGCGCCGTGCAGAACAGCGCCCCCCATGCCACCGAGCGCTACCACTGCACCGATGGCCTGGACGTGATGTGCTACAACGACGGCAGCGAGACCGGTGCCAACTACACGACGTCGGCCTGCCCGGAGGGCGAGGTCTACGATTGCGGGCACGACGACTACTGCCATGCGGGCCCCCAGGCCGGCAGCTACCTGGCCACGCACTGGAACCTCTGCGGCCAGAACAACAGCTACATCGATCTGGGCGCGCCGGTCATGGTCGAGCTGTCGTGCACCGGACCGGTCGATCCCGGCCAGGCGACCAGGTGCTCGATGCGTGCCACCGGCGCCGGTCCAGGCCTGGCCTACAGCGTGACCTGGGACGACGGGAGCCCGGTGACGAGGGTCCCGGCCACGGGGTACGTGGAACCGGACACCACCCAGGCGACCGACCACACGTTCGAGGCGGGCGGTTGGTACACCGTCAGCGTCCAGGCCGAGGATAACGCCACCCCTGCCCGGGTCTCAGACCCGCTGACCACCGAGGTCCGGGTGACCGCGCCCCCGACCCTCGAGACCGTCGACTGCCCCAGCCAGATCGTCGCCAACACCACGACCACGTGCACGCTGGAAGCCACCGACCCGGACCCCGGCGGGGTCTTCTACACCGTGGACTGGGGGGACGGGACCACCAGCCGGATCCCGGCAAGCGGCGAGATGTCGCCCGGCGTCCCGGTGGATGTGGAGCATACCTACACCGCCCCTGGTGAGGTCCAGATCGCCGCGCGGGCCACCGACGACACGGGGCTGACCAGCCAGATCGTGACGCGCGACCTCGACGTCATCCAGGAATCGGTCCCACCGACGATCGGCTGGCTGGACCCCCGGCCAGGCCACCGGTACCAGGGATGCGACCGTGTGGAGGCCTACCTCCCGGCCTTGGTGGACCACCTGGGACCACCGATCTTCCAGGAGGTCGGCTGCGTGCACGTCAGCGTGAAGGATCCCCTGTCCGGGGTCGCCGAGGTGATCGTGCACCTGGATGGCCAAGAGGTCGCGCGGCTGACCGCACCCAACACGGGAGGCGATCGCTACCACGGGACCTACCAGGTCGAGGTGGCCACCGGTGGGCCATCGGCCGAGGCTGAGGTGACCGTCGAGGCCATCGACCGGGCGGGCAACGCTGCCACGGCCACGCGGACGGTCGTGACCGTCTGACCGCAGAAGGGCCAAGCTGCCCCGGGGCGGGGTCTGGCAGCATCAGACCCATACCCGATGGGTGCCTACCGGGCCCCTGATGACCGAGCCAGGCCCCCCACCCAACGCCAGCCGCTTCCACGAGGCCTACGAGACCACCCCGCCCTGGGATATCGGTCGTCCCCAGCAGGCCATCGTGGATCTGGCCGAGGCCGGCGGGATCGAGGGCAGCGTGCTCGAGGTCGGGTGCGGGACCGGCGAGCACGCGCTCCTGGCTGCCCAGCGTGGCCACGAGGCCTGGGGGATCGACCTGGTGCCCCGAGCCCTGGAGATCGCACGGGAGAAGGCCCGCCAGCGTGGCCTGACCGCGACCTTCCGGATCCACGACGCCCTGGACCTGGGCAGCCTGGGCCGCCGGTTCGACACCCTGCTGGATGTGGGCGTGTTCCACGTCTTCGACGACGAGGATCGGGCCCGGTACGTGGCCAGCCTGGGCCGGGCCTTGGTGCCCGGCGGGGTCTACCACGCGTTGGTGTTCAGCGAGCACGAGCCGGAGGACTGGGGCGGCCCGCGCCGGGTCCGGCGCGACGCGTTCGAGGAGAGCTTCGCGGAGGGCTGGACCGTCGAGACCGTCAGGGAGGCCATCTTCGAGACGCGGATCCACGAGAACGGGGTCGGTGGCGGGCAGGCGTGGTTGGCCACGGTACGGCGCCAGGCGTGACGCGGCCATCAGATGAGCACGCCGACCAGCAAGCCGCTGACCACGGCGACCAGCATGCTGGAGAGCGTCCCGACGAGGTAGTACTCGGCGAAGGTTCGCTGCTTGAGCTCCTCGAACCGGGCGATGGACTTGGCGGCCAGGACGAGGGCGATCGCCCCCCACTGCCCGAAGACGGCCAGCAGGAACACGATGTAGCGCTCCAGGGTCCCGATCATCCGGCCGGTGCGAACCTCGTCGTCCTCGCCGATCCGGTAGGGTTCCGGCAAGAGCCCTCTCACGATGGCGTTGGCCCCGTGGTGGTTGAAGGCAAGGACGGCCAGGACCACGGCCCCCCGGGTGACCCAGGCCAGCGCCGGGTCCCCGAGCAGGCCCCAGCCGGGCAGGCTCGGCGCGACCATCCAGGCCGGCCGGGTCAGCACCCACCAGGCCGCCAGCAGCGTGAGGCCGTGGAGGGCTTGGTCGGTGAGGAAGATGGTCACGGGCCGATCCCACCGCCGCAGGGCCCCTTGCTTGGCCATGTCGATGATCAGGTGGGCCAGGCCGACGGCTGCCACGACCACCAGGGCCGGCACCGAGAGGAAGGGTAGGACCGCCAGCGCGGTGACCAGGGTGACGATGAGCACGTGGAACCCGAGCACGCTGAGCTTGTGCTTCCGGGCGACCATGCGCGGGGTCTGGAAGACGAAGTCCCCCAGGGTATGGCCGAGGAAGAGCAGGGCGAGCAGGGTGCCGGGCGCGCCAAGGTCGAGGAGGAGGGCGGTCATCGCCCTGACCCCTCGAGCACCGCACCGAGCATACGACCGACGGTCCCTTCTGCTTCTTCAACCTGCCTGAACCGCGCCGCGGAGAGGCTCTCGCTGACCACCGAGGGGCTGACCCCGAGGCCCTCGGCCACAGCCTTCTGGGTCGGGGCTCTGCGGACCTCGGAGATGACCTCCACCTGGCGCTCGGTCCACCCGGATCGGACCGCACCCATCAACGAGAGGATCACGTTCACGGCGTCCTGGGATGGCGGTGATCCCCGTGCGGTCTCGTCCCCAAGAAGCTCCTCGGGGTACGCGATCGCCGCCCATCGGTCCCTGGCCTTGGCTCGTTGTTCCAGGGCCTTGCGCGCAGCATGGAAGCACGGACCGTCCATGCCGACCGCTTGGTCCTTCAGGGGTGTGTCCAGCCCCCCGATCCCGATCCCGAACGCGAAGCTCAGCCCGGGGAAGCGCTCGCTGACCGACGCCATCGCATCCACGACAGCTTGGCCATCGAGGAAGAGCCCTTGGAACTCGTCGCCCGTGGTGATGACCAGCTCGGCGGCCAAGCTGTGGCCGAGACGGCGGTTGAGCACACCGAGGATGGCCTCGAGGTCCTGCTGGACCTGCGCCCGGTCCTCGAGCTCCCGGGATCCGCGGATGTCCCCGATCAGGGCGATGTAGGTCCGTCTCTGGTCGGTCACAGCAGGATCGACCCCTGATTCGTTATGTAAGCCGAACTATAAAGATATTCGGTTAAAATGGCGAATGTCTCTGCTCGATGTGCCTGGCGATGCTCGCGGGCAGACCGGCAGGCGCCGCCTCAGCGCAGGCACGGCGCCGGCACCCATGCCTGGATCCCACGGGCGAGGTAGCGATTCGGCATGATAGGCGAACAGTTAGGGTGTTCGCCCCTCCCGGTGAACACGCTTGGAGCGTCATCGGTGGGCTCGCAAGCCCGAGGAGCGTGGTGCTGGCCTCCTTGGAGGCGGATCGGCCCCGCTCGACGGTAGGCGGATGCGGCGCCAACGAGAAGCAGCGGGTTTTTTGGCTCGCGGCCGACCTGACCATGGTATGACCGAGCACGGTGGCGCGATCGATGCGGGCCTGTTCACCGATCCCCAGGCGTTCATCTCGGCGTTCGGCGATCAGATCCTCGGCCTTCTGATCCTGATGGCCGGCA
>CAYXGD010000050.1:0-12285 GCA_964464425.1 uncultured Thermoplasmatales archaeon | reverse complement strand
ACTTGCCGGACGGCCGGGGCACCCATCCTTCCGCACCACGGAGCGGTCGCTGAGGCGTTCTGCCACAGGTGTGGTCGGTCGATCTTGCCCAGATGCCACGATCGACCGCCAGGTGCATCCCGACCGTCCGCGCTGGCAGCACTTGCCGGACGGCCGGGGCACCCATCCTTCCGCACCACGGAGCGGTCGCTGAGGTGCGGAAGGATGGGCCCGCCCGAATTTGAATCGGGGTCAACGGCTCCCAAAGCCGCAAGGATACCAAGCTACCCCACGGGCCCGAGGGTGTGGCCGGCCATCCCGCATCCTCTCCTTATCCTTTCCGACCCATGCTGGGCCATGCGGCGCTGGCCGGCCCCTTCCTTCCTCGTGGAGGTCTTTCTTTGTGGGCCGGCCAGACGGAGATGGCCCGACCGAAGGAAGAGGTCCAGGATACCAAGCTACCCCACGGGCCCGAGGGTGTGGCCGGCCATCCCGCATCCTCTCCTTATCCTTCCCGACCCACCCTCGAGCGGTGGGCCGTCGGCCGACCACCCCTATAGCCTTTCCGAGCTAGCGGGTCGCGCCGTTGCGAGGGCCCGTCGTATCGACGGAGGCTCTTGCGCCGGTCATCCCTGGTTAGCAGGCCCAGAGCGGCCGTGGACCTGAACACGCGGGGTTCCGGGGCCGGAGGGCCCCTGCCCCATCCGGGCAGGAGTTTTATACTGGGTCCCTCCAAGCTGGTACAGGGCCAGCCATGGGGACACCCCGCAGAGTATACACTGGCATCGCGGGCCTGGACGCCCAACTCGGCGGCGGCGTGCCTCCGGGTAGTTCCATCCTTCTTCTGGCTGAGTCCTCCAACGCCCTGTACACGTTCCTCGACGAGCTGGCCGGGTTCGGCCTGGAGCAGGGCGAGCAGGTCCTGTGGTTCGAGCTCGATCGGCCCTGGGGGCTCCTGCAGCCCACCTTCGAGCAATCGGCCAAGAAAGCCCGCGGCACACTGACCATCCGTCACGCCTACGAGCCCCGGATGGACGCGTACTCGCCCAACGGGTCCGGGCTCGACTTCGACGCGATCGGCGCCACCGATGTCCCCCCGCTGGCCGCCAAGATGCTCGCCGAAGCCGAACCCTACCGCTACCGGATGATCGTGTCCTCCTTGAGCACGCTCCTCCAGTCGGTCTCCGTCCAAGAGGTCCAAGGGATGGTCCGGCAGCTCGTCGCGATCGGACAACCGCTCGGTGGCCTCCAGGTGTTCACCCTCATCAAGGATGCCCACCCGCCGGACCAGGTCGCGCTCCTCAAGCATGCCTGCACCGGAGTCTTCGAGCTCGGCATCGAGCGCAAGGGGTTCGGTCTCTACTCGTACCTGAAGGTGGAGAAGCTCCTCGGTGTGCCCGACGCCGCCCGCCTCCTCTTGTTCAACGAGACCGAGAACGGGCTCCGGCTCGAGAGCACGCGGCGTGTGTTCTGATCGGCCCGGTCAGTCGGCCGGCCGTCGCTTGAGCTCGGTGTCGCAGATGGGGCAGCGACCTTTCTCTGTGCCTTCGTGCTCCTGGCAGCCCGGGCAGTACCAGATCCAGGTGATCGTCCGGCTGATCCCCTTCTGGGCGAAGCCCTGGGTCTCGACGCCCAGGACGGAAGCCACGTTCTGGACAGCGTAGTCGTCGGTCACGAGCACCGCGTGGTGTTCCCCTGCAAGGGCCAGAGCAGCGAGGTCAGCCTCGGAGAGGACGTCGAGGTCGCCTGTCTCCGAGGCGTGCTCCCGAACGATCGCTAGAGCTCCGTTCCCCGGGAACGTCGTCACGAGGCCCCGTTCGAGGATCTCGAAGTGCGTGACGCCCTGCTCCTCGAGCTCCTCGAGGACCTCGGGCGGGATCATGCACCGGGAACCCTCGGGGGGTACGTAGCCCTCCATCAGGGGGCCCGTGTCGACGACGTACCTGTCTGCCACGAAGGCCCCTTAGGTGACCTCCCGACAAGAAGGTGGGGGGTCGTCGCCGGCCCTAGGCGCCCTTGATGACGTCGTTGGGACCCAGGATCGAACCGGTCAGGCTCACATCCTTGACGAGCGCCTGGGAGTCGACGATGCAGCCACGAAGGGTGGCCCCTTCGACCTTGGCTTCCGGGAGGAGGATCGTGTCCTCAAGCGTGCTGTCCACGGCTGAAGCTCCCTTGAAGATGTAGACGTGGTCACCAAGGTCGCAGCCATCGGCGGTCCCGGCCACGTAGCTCTCGCCTTGGATCCCCTTCAGCGCGTCGAGGTAGCCGATCGGGGTCCCGATGTCGTGCCAGGCCTCCTCGAAGGCCCAGGCGTGGACGGGTCGGCCCTGGTCGACGGCCCACTCCAGGATCCGGCCGGGAGCGTCGAACATCTCCTGCGGGTCGTCGGATGCCTCGGCGGCCTTCTTGTAACGGGTGAAGAGGTCCTGCCAGCCGGCCGGGTAATGGTACAGGGCGCTGGCGGCCAGGGTCGTGGGCGGGTCCTCGGGCTTCTCGTGGAACGCCTTGATCCGGGTCCCGTCGGCCAGGTCGACGATGCCGAACTGGGAGGCAAGCGTGTCGTCCTCGAGGTCCTTGACGGCGACGGTCGGACCGTCGTTGTCGCCCGCGGCCTTGGCGAAGCTGGCTAGGTCGAACCCGTAGAAGTTGTCGCCAGCGACGACCATCAGCGGCTCGTCGTCGTCCAGCTCGTCGGTCAGCTGGATCAGCGCACCCAAGGCACCTGGTTTCTCCTCCTCGCTGGTCTGCTGCTCGATGGCCAGCTCGACGCCGTCGCGCTCTCGAACGACGGGCGCGAACTGGTCGGCGAAGAGCGCGTTGGTCGAGACCAGGACCTGGCTGCAGACCGGGGCAAGCTGGTCGAGCAACCGCTCGATGAGCGTCTGGTCCCCGATCGGGAGCAGGGGCTTGGCCCTGTTGCGGGTGATCGGCCACAGGCGCGTCGCGTGTCCACCGGCCAACAGTATCGCTCGCACGAGCCTGCCTATGGGGATGCGCCCTTAAGCCGGTTGGCACGCGTCTCGTAACAACCAAGCCGGGTCGGCCGCCTGGCGTGCTCGTGCAGGTCACCGTCAACATGGCCACCAGTCTGGACGGCCGGGTCGCTGGACCCGGCGGGGAACCGCTGGAGCTCTCATGCCCCGAGGACTGGGACCGGGTCCACAGGCTGCGAGCCGACCACGATGCCATCCTCGTCGGCATCGGGACCGTGTTGACCGACGACCCCCGGCTGACCGCCCGGACCGACCCCCCGCCCGACACGCCGCGGCTACGGGTCGTGCTGGACTCCACGGGCCGGACACCCGAACGGGCTTCCGTGGCCTCGGGTAGCGCCCCGACGCTGATCCTCACCGCCTCCGAGGACGTCGGGCCGATCGGCCAGGCCGAGGTCCAGCAGGTGGGTCACGGACGGGTCGATCTCCACGAGGCCGTGGAGGCGCTGGCCCAGAGGGGCGTGGCCTCGGTGCTGGTCGAGGGGGGCCCGACGGTGGTCCGGGCGTTCCTCCGCGAGGGCCTCGTCGACCGCCTCCACCTCTACGTGGCCCCCCGCCTCCTGGGGGTCGGCCTGAGCCTCTGGGAGGCGCTCGAGGGCCTCGAAGCCAACCTGGTCCCGCGCGCGAGAGCTCCCCTCGGGGCCGGGGTCCTGCTCTCCTACGGGGTCGAGGGATGACGGGCTCGACCCCACGGTTCGTGGTTGACGAGATGCTGGGCAAGCTGGCCCGCGAGCTTCGGGTGCTCGGGTACGACACGGTCTACCTCAAACACGTCGAGGATGGCCAGGTGCTCCAAGCTGCCCAGCAGGACGACCGCTACCTCCTCACCCGCGACCGGGAGCTAGCTGACCGCGCGGGATCCCGCGGCCTCCTCGTCCGTAGCAGGGACCCGTCCGAGCAGCTCGAGCAGCTTCTGGACCGACTGGCGCTCGAGCCTGAGGCGGGGGCGTTCCTCTCCCGGTGCCTCGAGTGCAACGGGGTCCTGGTCGAGAACCTCGACGCGACGGATCTGCCGGAGAGCGTCGAGGACCAGCCGACCTGGCGGTGCCCTGACTGCCACCGGGTCTACTGGTGGGGGACCCACGCCGAGGACATGTACGACCGTCTGGGGCCCCTGTTGGACGGGGAGCCCGATGCCCGGGCGGACCTGGAACGGAACCGTTAAGGACGCGGGGCCCCCGTAAGACGACCACGGGCGGTCCCCAGGTGATACCATGGGCGATGTCGAAGAGATGATCGGCGAGCTGGAGGAAGGCGAGGACACCGACGAGAGCTCGTCCTCGAAGGAGAAGAAGCCCGCCGTGAAGGATCGCCAGGACGAGGATCTCGAGTTGGACCTCGACGCCGCTTGGGGTACCACGGAACGCGACGAGGAGTGACCCGCGCCAGGCCGTCCCAGGCCGAGGAGCAAGGCTTTTATCGGGGCGCTGGCTTTGGCGGTCCCCCGTTGCGGAGGTCGCCAAGCCTGGCCAACGGCGACAGGTTCAGGGCCTGTTCCCGTAGGGGTTCGCAGGTTCAAATCCTGCCCTCCGCACTTCTCGCCGGAGCTCCGGACCGCAGCCCCAGCGCTGCAACCAGGTGGAGGGCAAGTGGCTACCTTCTTCGCGCGGGCTCGCTCGATCTCCGGCTGGGCTCCCCAGCGCGCTGGCCGTAGCAAGCCTTAGGACCCCCCGTCGGCCTGGGAGGATCCCGCCCCTGCGGTGGAGCCGCTGACCGATGCCCAGCCACGTCCCGCCTACCGACTCCGACCGCCGTCGACAACGCCAGGTTCCGCGTGCCTTGTTGTCCCTTGCCCTGCTCTCCTTCCTCCTCGTCAGCCTGCCGGCAGCCGCGTTGGACGCCGACACCAAGCTGGCTGCCAGGGACGGTGCTGACGGTGACCGGTTCGGCCGGTCGGTCGCCGTGGACGGTGACCGCCTGATCGTCGGTGCACCCCTCCAAGACCGATCGGGGTTCGACCGGGGGGCAGCCTACATCTACGTCCAGGCGGGCGATGGGTGGAAGCAGCAGGGCAAGCTCACGGCCGGCGACGCCGAGGACGGCGACGTGTTCGGGCACGACGTAGCGATCGCTGGCGATCTCGCGGTCGTCGGGGCGCCTTCCGAGAACGGCAGCGGGACCGACCGGGGGGCTGCGTACGTCTTCGCCTGGGATGGCACCTCGTGGTCCCAGCAGGCCAAGCTCACCCCAGATCAGCGGCTCGACGGAGCCCGGTTCGGCGTCTCGGTGGCCATCGACGGGGAGACCGTCCTGGTCGGAGCCGACAAGCAGGGGGCCGCGTTCATCTTCTCACGGGCCGGCACCGCCTGGTCCCAGCAGGCCAAGCTCACGGCCGACGACGCCCAGGACGATCTGTTCGGCGTGTCTGTCTCGTTGGACGGCAGAACCGCGCTCGTCGCGGCACTCTTCGAGGATGCCGGGGGCATCGCACGGGGTGGCGCCTACGTCTTCACCGAAGCCGACGGGGCCTGGTCCCAGAAGGCCAAGCTGACCGCACGGGATGGCCAGGACCGGGATCACTTCGGGGTCTCGGTAGGGCTCGACCGTGGGACAGCGATCGTCGGCGCCAACTACGCGGACGCGGGCGGGTCCGATCGCGGCGCGGCCTACGTCTTCGTGGGGGCCGGCTCCAGCTGGTCCCAGCAGGCCAAGCTCACGGCCGACGACGCCGGGGACAGCGACTGGTTCGGCATCTCTGTGGACGTCGACGGCCACCTCGCCCTCATCGGAGCGATGTTCCACAGCGAGACCGGCAGCGGGCGAGGGGCAGCCTACGCGTTCACACGGGAGGCAGGTGCCTGGTCCCAGCAGGCCGAGATCTCCGCCGGGGACACCGAGGACAACGATTGGCTCGGCTTCGCCGTAGCCCTGGGGGACGGCCTAGGCGCCATCGGAGCTCCCCTGGAGGATGGAGGCGGCACCGATCGCGGCGCCGCCTACCTCCACCGGCTCGACCAGCCCCCGATCAGCGGGTTCACCTGGAAACCCGACACCCCCCAGGCGACCGACGAGCTGACGTTCACCGACACGTCGACCGACCCCGACGGGCGCATCGAGGTCTGGTCCTGGACCTTCGGCGATGGCAACGCCTCCGAGGATCAAGCGCCCGACCACGCGTTCGCCAAGCCCGGCACGTACGACGTCTGCCTGACCGTCTCCGACGACCTGGGCGTGGAGGCCACGACCTGCCATCCGCTCACCGTCAGCAACCATCCGCCGCTGCCCGGGTTCACATGGTCCCGGCAGGCATCGGGATCGCCCACGCTGACCTTCGAGGACACCACCCTGGACCCCGACGGCACCGTCGAGGCATGGTCGTGGGCCTTCGGCGACGGCGACGGTTCCAGCGACCGATCGCCCACCCACACGTTCCCTGACGACGGGACCTACGAGGTCTGCCTCACGGTCACCGATGACCGGGGAGCCAACCGGACCCTCTGCAGGGATGTCGCGGTGGCCAACCAGCCACCGACCGCGGGCTTCACCTGGGAACCGACCCACCCTACCACCGGCCAGAACGTCTCTTTCAAGGATGCCTCCGGCGACGAGGACGGCCAGCTCACGACGTGGTTCTGGCGGTTCGGCGACGGCACGAACAGCACCCAGGGCGGACCGATGCACGCCTTCCAGGACGACGGGCCCTACGAGGTCTGCCTCACGGTCACCGACGAGGACGGAGCTCCCGGCCGGACCTGCCAGGTCGTGACCGTGGCCAACCGACCCCCGAAGGCGGCGTTCACCACGGCCCCGTACCAACCGCACGCGCTGCAACCGATCACCTTCCAGGACGGAAGCCAGGATCCCGACGGGACGATCCGCGCCTGGCGGTGGGACCTTGGCGACGGCACGACCTCCGCCGACCCCAGCCCGGCTCACACGTACGACGAAGCCGGCACCTACCGGACCTGCCTCGAGGTCACCGACGACGACGGGAACGCCACATCGAGCTGCCGCGAGCTCACCGTCCAGAGCGCCCTTCCTCAAGCCCGGTTCGACGCCACCACCGGCTCAGCCACCGCCGGGGAGACGATCCTGTTCGAGGATGCCAGCACCGACCCCGACGGCACCATCACGGCCTGGCGGTGGACCTTCGGGGACGGCGCAACGTCAGCCCAACGCTCCCCCAGCCACGTCTACAGCTCGCCGGGGACGTACAACGTCAGCCTGACCGTGACCGACGATGCCGGCCAGACGGCCTCGACCGTCCAGCAGATCCAGGTGGAGGTCGGGGAGCGGGGCCTGCCCGTCCCCCCTGGGTTCGCCCTTGTGGCCTGGGCCCTGGCCGCTCTCGCCATGGCCCGCCTCCGGGGACGACCGGGCTAGTCGATGGTTCCACGGGCCTCGAACCCTGAGTCTCCAAGTTTATAAGCAACCTCAGGGTCCCTATAGGGTGATGACCGCGCGCGACCCCTCGGGTGAGACCACCGACCCCGAGCTCGAAGCGATCCGTCAGAAGAAGATCGAGCAGTTGATGGCAGGCGACCCGGAACAAGGCGCCGGCCCCGACGAACCGGTCGAGATCTCTGGCGACGAGATCGACGGGTTCCTGACCGAGCACGGGACCGTCCTGTTGGATTTCTGGGCCCCCTGGTGCGGACCCTGCCGGATGATCGCCCCGGTCCTGGAGGAGATCGCCCAGGAGATGGCCGGCCAGGTCGCCATCGGGAAGATCAACGTCGACCACGACCAGGCCGCCGCCCAACGGTTCAACGTCCAGGGCATCCCGACCCTGGTCCTGGCCAAGGACGGGAAGATCGTGGACCGCGTGGTCGGCGCTGCACCGAAGGCCCAGCTGAAGGCACGGCTCGAGCAACTGGCCCGGGCTTGAGGCCAAGACCTTCAACCGTGACACGGTTACAGGCATGATCGACCATGACCCCTGACACAACCCCCAGCATCGTTGGAGCCGAGCGCCGCCTGGATGTCCCCTTCGACGAGGCGGTGGAGACGACCATCGAGGCCCTCTCCGAGGAAGGCTTCGGGGTCCTCTGCGACATCGACGTCGAAGCGACCCTGAAGGAGAAGATCGGTGTCGACCGAGGCCCCTACCGGATCCTTGGCGCCTGCAACCCCCCGCTGGCGAACGAAGCCCTCCAGGAGGCCCCGGCCCTGGGGGTGCTCCTGCCGTGCAACGTGGTCGTCCGCGAGGACGAGCAAGGCGTGATCGTGCAGGCCGTCGACCCCCAGGAGATGCTCAACTTGCTGCCGCGGTCGGACACCCTGGACAAGATCGCCCAGGACGTCGGTGAGCGCCTCGAGCGCGCGCTGGCCACCCTGTGACCTTCGTGTCCCACCGCCGGGACCGGCCACAAGGGTGAAACCCCGGCAGCCGACTACCGGATCCATGCCCCCGAGCCCGATGAGCGGCGCATTCCGCCCCGCCGAACGGATCGTTATCCCCGTCGAAGGGACCGATCGCGAGTACGAAGCCCAGCAGTGGGCCGTCGAGTTCGCCGCCGCCCTCGGGGTCCCCGTCTCCGCCCTCCACGTCGCACCGGGCGATGAGGACGTCGAGAGACAGGACCACTTCTCGTTCATCGAGAAGCTGGCGGAGAAATGGGAGGTCGAGCTGGACACGGTGACCATCTCCAGCAACGACGTCGTCGACGAGCTCGTCCAGGAGCTCCAGCCCCGAGATCTCGTCGTCATCGGGACCCGCAAGCTGTCCGGGCAGTACCACGTCGGCAGCGTGGCCGCGGCCCTGGTCCGGAAGGCGCCGTGCCCGGTCCAGATCGTCCGTCTCGAGTGACACACGTGGTCCCCGTGCTTCCCCTGGTTCCGGTGGAACCGATGGAACGCATGGAACCGCTGAAACCCTCATAGCTGGCGCCGGGCTTGGGCTCCCGATGGCCGTCCTCTCCGATGCCACCATCCAGGCCCTCCTCGAGGAGGGGGAGCTGGGGATCGAACCGTTCACCGCCGACCACCTGACACCCAACGGCTACGATCTCACCGTCGGCGAGGTCCTGCTCCCGGAGCTCGACGATGGCGAGGAGCACGTGACCACAGGGACGGCGAGCCTGCCAGGGCGCGAGCGGTTCTTGGTCTCCACCGAGGAGGTCGTCACGTTGGGCCAAGCGCTCACCGCGCAGCTGTGGATCCGCTCGACGTTCGCTCGCCACGGCATCGTGGCTGCGTTCGGCAAGGTCGAAGCTGGCTTCTCCGGGACGCTGACCATCGGGTGCTTCAACGCCTCCAAGCGACCTGTCGAGCTGCCCATCGGGGAGCGGTTCTGCCAGATCGCTTTCGAGGCGCTGACGGGGTCCGCCGAGGCGCTCTACGCTGACCGATCCGGCACCTACCAGGACCAGCGCGGCGTCACCCTGGCGCCTGACCGTCGCTGAGGTTCCCGGCGAACGTTTTTATCGCGTCTCCCGGATGCCGACGCGATGAGAGCTTGGGTGGCCGCCAGTTGGGTAGCGGTCGGCTTGGTGCTCCTGAGCGGGGCCGCCACCGCGCATCCCGCCGGGACGATGGTGACCGCCGACGACGGTGAGGTCGCCGAGGTGCCGGCACAGACCTTCGAGGAGGCGTTCTGCCTACCGATGTGCAACACCCAGGCACGCGGGGAAGGCAACGTGCCGCCGGTCATCGTGACCGAGAGCGGCACGACGCTCGCTTGGGACGCCATCGGCGGCTACCACTCGGTCACCAGCGACACCGAGACCGGGGTCGTCCAAGAGGACCAGGGCCAGACGGTCTACGTGGCCATCGGTGATAACGAGGATCAGGAGACCTGTCTCAACGCGCCCGTCTTGCAGACAGACACCACGGAGGTGCTCTTCGAGATCGGGCCTGGCGGTCTCTACGTGACCGACTTCACAGCCCAGGAACCGACCCCGGTTCTCTGCGACGAGGCAGGTGCCCTGCCCGACGGTGGTTACGCCATCATGACCCACTGCGAGTTCCATCCCAGGTTCCAGCACCAGTTGATCCACGTCGTGCCGGCGGGCACAATCTAGGAGACCTCTGCGATGCATCCCGTCACCACCATCGGTTGGGCGCTCGTCCTCATCGCGGGCACGTTCGCCGTGGCCGCCCCAAGCCAGGAGGACGCTTCGCGGCTCGCCGAACCGCCGGATCCGCACCCGCCGGGTGAGACCCACACCCTCGAGTGGGACGTCACCGGGTTCCCATGCGAGACCTACGAAGACGGCGTCTGCCTTGGCTACGACGGGCAGCGGCCCGGCCCGACCCTGGTCGTCACCGACGACGACCTGGTGGAGATCACCGTCCACAACAGGATCCTCGAGACCCTGCCGGCCGGGTACGAGGCCTCGGGCCCCCTGGCCGATGCGCGGGTGAGCCTGCACACCCACGGCGTCTACGTGGACGCCAGCATGGATGGGATCACCAGCCACCCGGGGACCAACCTCATCGACTCATCGGTCGGCCCGGGCGACAGCTTCACCTACAGCTACCAGGCACCCTACGCTGGCGCCTGGCACTACCACGACCACGTCATGGGCGTCGAAGGCCACGAGGGCTCCCACCGGGGCCTCCACGGGACGCTCTACGTCCTGGAGAAAGGGGAGACGACCGACCACGTCTTCGACCTGCACCTTCTCCACAACGGGCCCAACGGGGGCGCAGGGCTGAACGAGACCGTCCAGGCCGGGGACCGGTTCGACATCGTGGCCACGCCCCTGGGCGACTTCGCTTGGACGGTGACGTTGCACGACCCCGCCGGTGAGCTCGTCGACGAGGTAGAGATGGGGCCCGGGTCGGCCCGGGCGCTCGTCGTGAAGGACGCGCGACCGGGCACGTACACGTGGACCGCCACGAGCACCAACCCCTTCATGGGG
Source organism: uncultured Thermoplasmatales archaeon (assembly GCA_964464425.1). Lineage (GTDB taxonomy): Archaea > Thermoplasmatota > SW-10-69-26 > SW-10-69-26 > SW-10-69-26 > CAYXGD01. Next base: position 1,505 of record CAYXGD010000050.1, on the reverse strand, counting down.
ACCTTCGACGGCAGCATCGAGGTGACCGCCTCGTGAAGTGGCTCCCCTGGGTCCTGCTCGTGGCCATGATCTCCCCGTTCATCCCGGTCCACGCCCAGTTGCCGGCCTCGGTCGGCAGCGAGGTCCCGCTGGGACCGTCCACCGGTGAACGCGTGTTCGTGCTCGTCATGGACGGGACCGAGTTCAACGGCCTCTCCTGGCCGAACACGCCGCTGCTCGAGGCCTACGTCGGCGAGACGATGACCTTCTACGTGTACACGTCGCACGCGGCGACCACCTACCACACCTTCCATCTTCACGGCCACCCCTGGTGGGACAACGAGCAGGACCGGTTCATCGACAACGTCCTGCTCAAGCCGGGCCAGGGCCACGACTTCAGCGTCGAGGCCGGTACGATCCGAGGCAACGACGGCGACTGGTTCTACCACTGCCACGTCGACAGCCACTTCGATCAAGGCATGTGGGGCATCGTGAGGGTCTACCCCTACTCGGTGACCGTCGAAGGCTCCCTGGACGCCTTGGATGTCCAGCTCCACCGGAAGGGCGAGCCCGTGCCGGCCACCGATCTGCGGGTCACCCTGGACGGGCGGTCGGTCGACGCGGACATCCAGCGCGTCGACACCAACCGGTTCCAGGTCCACCCGCACCTCGCCGACGACGTGGAGGGGCAGTTGGTCATCCGTGCCGACAACGCCCTCGGGGAGAGCCTGGCCCGCTTGGCGGTCCAGGATGACAGCTACAACCTGATCCGGCACGTCATCCCCGACGACGCATCGGAGCTGCTGGGAGGCCAGCTCCCCAACGAGGTCCGGGACCAAGCAGAGCTCCCGGACGTGACGATCAACCAAGACACCGATACGATGGAGGCGATCTGAACATGAGGCTGATACCCAACCACGCGAGGAGCTTGTTCCTGACCGCCCTGATGCTGCTGACCGCCGGGGTCCCCCTGGTCAGCGCCGCGTCAGGACCCGACGAACTCGTCGTCTGCCACGATGGCTGCGAGTTCTCCAGCATCCAGGCGGCGGTCGACGCTGCCGGCGAGGACGACACCATCACCATCCTGGCTGGCGAGTACAACGAGCACATCGAGATCACCGAGGACCGAGGGGCTGCAGAGGGCCTGACCCTTCAGGGCGTGGGCCAGAACGTCACCATCCTGGATGGGACCGGGATCAACCGCGATGCCATCAAGATCACCGTGGACGACGTCACTATCCAGGGCCTCACCGTCCAGAACTTCGGTGGGAACGGTATCTTCTACGACGGTGTGACGGGCTTCCACGTCACCGACGTCTCAGCCATCCGCAACGGCCCCTACGGCATCTACGCCATCCGGTCCGAGGCGGGTACCTTCGAGAACAGCTTCGCCACCGGCCATGCGGACAGCGGGTTCTACCTCGGCGAGACCGACGCCTGCGAGTGCTTCATCCGCAACGTGATCGCCGTGGACAACCTCATCGGCTACTCCGGCACAGGCGCGGCCCACATCCTCATCGAGGACA
>CAYXGD010000049.1:0-12297 GCA_964464425.1 uncultured Thermoplasmatales archaeon | reverse complement strand
ACGCCAACGTCATCTGGGGTGCCCGGATCGACCCGGCCTACGAGGGCCGCGTCCGCGTCATGGCCATCATGACCGGTGTCGAGTCCGCCAACGTCGTCGGTAAGGACGGCAGCGGCAACCGACAGGTCGAGGAGCAAGGCACCACCACGACGAAGGAAGGCTTCGAGATCAACTGGATCAAGTAGGTCCCCAAACCAACGATCCGAGAGGAACGGGAGTGGCCACGCGCTTCACTCCTCCCCCCAATCGTCGCTCGCCGGCCCTCCCCTTCCTCTCCCTCTCAAGGCCAGCCACGCGCTGGCCACTCCTCCCCCCCCTTTCTTTCTCTGATCTCTTCCTGACCCCAGCCGAACGGCCACCGATCCTGCTGCCCGCCTGACCCTCCAGGCGATCGCCGCCGCGGCACGCCAGGCCCGGCGTCGAGGAGGATCGCTCGACCACGGCCTACCTTTATCCTCCCCCAGGCCGCTCGAGGCCCATGGGCCAGAGCTTGACCTCGGTCAACCCTGCCACGGGCCAGGCGATCGACGAGGTGGAGGTCGCCGACGAGGCGGCTGTCCACGACGCTGTCCAGCGGGCGGATGCCGCCCAGCGGGTGTGGGCGGCCCACGCCCCCGAGGAACGCCTCGACGTGCTCAAGACCTTCTCAGAGCTCCTCATGGGTCAGCGGGAGAGCGTAGCCAGCCTGATCACCCAGGAGGCCGGCAAGCCCCTGGCCGAGGCCCGGGTCGCCGACATCATGCCGGCCCTCGAGATGGTCAGCTACCTGGACCGACACGGCGCCGACGTCCTCGCTGGCGAGCGCTTCCGCCTGGACAACGCGCTCCTGATGGACCGCACCAGCGAGATCCACCGTGAGCCCTTGGGCGTGGTCGGCATCATCGCCCCCTGGAACTACCCGTTCTCGATCCCCGCGACCCAGGTCGTCTCGGCCCTGTACGCTGGCAACGGGGTGGTTCTCAAGCCCAGCGAGAAGACGCCCCTGGTCGGCCGACGCCTGGTCGAGCTCCTGTGGGAAGCCGGGGTCCCCCCCGACCTCGTGCAGCTCGTCCAGGGTCCAGGTGACCCCACTGGCAAGGCGCTGGCGGAGGCCGCCATCGACATGCTCGTCTTCACCGGCAGCGTGCCGACAGGGAAGGCGGTGGCCACCGAGGTCGCCAGCCGGCTGACCCCTCACGTCCTCGAGCTCGGGGGCAAGGACCCCATGCTCGTCCTCGAGGATGCCAACGTGGAGCTGGCGGCCCGGGGAGCGGTGTGGGGTGCGTTCACGAACGCTGGCCAGACCTGCTCCTCGGTCGAGCGGGTTTACGTCCACGACGACATCGCTGACACGTTCCTCGAGCACGTGGTCGAGACCACCGAGGCCATCCAGGTGGGCCCAGGCGATCAGGAGGGTGTGGACCTGGGCCCGCTGATCGATGACGCTCAGCTGGCCCGCGTCGAGGAGCACATCGAGGACGCGACCGCCAAGGGGGCCAAGGTTGTCACCGGGGGCCAGCGGCTCAAGGACATCGGCGACCGGTTCTACGCGCCGACGGTCCTCACCGACGTCGACCACGACATGGCGGTCATGGTCGACGAGACCTTCGGGCCAGTGCTACCTGTCATGCCCGTCACCGACGACAAGGAGGCCGTCGAGCTGGCCAACGCCACCGAGTACGGGCTGACGGCCAGCATCTGGACGGCCGACACCCGTCGGGCCGAAGCCATCGCCCACCAGCTCGAGGCGGGGACGGTCACCATCAACGACTGCGTGTACACCTACGCCGCCTGTGAGACCCCCTGGGGCGGCATCAAGGCCTCGGGCCTGGGTCACACCCACGGACGCAGCGGGCTCGAGGCGATGACCCGGCCCAAGCACATCAACAAGGCCCGCAGCGGCCGATCCCGCTCCCCGTGGTACTACCCGTACGACGAGGACCTCGAGCGCCTGACCGACGAGGGGATGGAGTTCCTCTACGGTAGCAAGCTCAAGGGGCTCAAGGCCGCCGGTGCCACCCTGCGCCGGCTCCGTGGGCCCAAGGAGGACTGACCGCGCAAGGGCTCGCCGCTCTCCACCGGAACCCGAGGTTGTCTGTCCAGCCTGAACAGGCAAGCCTTGGCATACCGACACAAGGGTGGTCGTGGTCCGGAGGAGATCGGTCCTATGATGATCCGCGATGGCCCCCGCAACCTCGACGAGCCCAAGACCCTCAAGGTGACGCTCCCGACCAAGCTGCATCTGCAGCTTCACCAACTCAAGATCCTGTCGGGACAGAACATCTCGGACACCGTTGAGGACGCCTTGAACGCCTACTTCGACGACTACCGCGATGACCAACGGGACAGCGCATCCAGCGAGGCCGCTGGGAACGCCCCCGCGTGAACCGGCACCATCCCGTGGGTCCCCGGCCCCCAGGTCCCTTGTCCGTCCGCGGTGGACAGGCAAGCGTTGGTAGCCACTGGGACGTCTACGCTGACCTGGGGACGAGAACGGGGACGATCCACAGATGAACGCCACCACACCACCCGGTCCTGCCGGGACGACGGGATCCCAAGACAGGCCGGCTCGCCAGACCTCACCATCGACACGAGACGGCGGGAGGCGCCCATGGATCCTCCTCGTCGAGGACAACCCCGACCTCGCCCAGCTGGCTCGGTACGCGCTGGCAGGCGCAGCACCGGCCGCCCGCGTCCAGCACGCGGCCGACGGGAAGCAAGCGCTGGCCGCCCTGGCCGACGCGACCGCGAGGCCGGGGGGACGCCGCCCCGACCTGGTCCTCCTCGATCTCAAGCTCCCAGGCATGGAAGGTACCGGGGTCCTCTCGCGGATGCGGGACGATCCTGCCCTCCAACACGTGCCCGTTGTGATCCTCAGCTCGTGCAGCTCCCCCGAGGACATACAGCGGGCCTACGCCGCCGGTGCCAACAGCTACGTGGTCAAGCCCGTGGAGTTCACCGACCTCAAGACCACCATCGAGAGCGTGGCCAGCTACTGGTTGAGCACCAACCTCCCGGCCGCCCCGGCCTGACCACCGACCCGGTCGGGCCCACCTGTCTGTCCAACCTGGACAAGCAACCTCTGACCTCTAGCTAGCCCCAGCGAGCGCTGGGAGCTGGGGTCCGGCCCCAGGAGGCGCACGGGCGCCGCCCCGCTCCCGAGCCCGCAGGTGAACCCGGTGACAGCGGAGGATGACGATGGCCACGACCCTCGACGCTCGAACCACGCCAGCCTGACCATCGAGCCGGCGGTCCCCCGTGATCCAGCGCCATCGAGCGGACACAAGGGTTATGCGCCTGGGCGCCCACATGCCCCTGGCACCCCCATGGAGGCACGTCCCAGCCTGCGAGAAGACGGCGAGCTGGTCCACTTGCTGGACCGCCTACCCGAGGCCGCGCTCATCCTCCTCGACGATGGCACGATCGGGTACGCGAACCCGGCCGCCGGTAGCCTCCTGGGTGTGACCTCGAACCAGGCGATGCAGGGCCGCCGGTTGGCCAGCTTCGTCGCCCCGGAGGATCGCCGCGACCTCGAGGCCTTGCTCGCGGACCTGGAGGCCAGCGGCCAGCCCCTGGGGCCCGAGCTGGTGATCCTGTCCGACGACGAGCGGTTGCACGTCGAGCTGTCCGCGCTGCCCGTCACCTACGATGGACGCCCGGCGGTGTTGGCCTTCCTGGATGACGTCACCCACCATCGCCGCATCGAAGCCTCCCTGAGGGACACCGTCTCGCTGCATCGGGCCACCTTGGGATCCACCTCCGAGGGGATCCTAGTCATCGATGCAGAGGAGCAGCGGATCACCAGCTACAACGATCGCTTCCAGGAGATCTGGCGCCTGCCGGACGAGGCCCTGGAGGATCTGGACCCCGCCGTCGCCCTGGAGCACGCGCTGGAGCTCGTGCAGGATCCCGAGGCGTTCAGGGCCAAGGTCGAGGCGATCTACGAGGATCCCCAACGGCTCGTGTCCGAGACCGTCGAGCTCACCGACGGCCGCGTGCTCGACTGGCGCTCACAGCCCCGGCAGCGCGGCGATGAGGTCGTCGGCCGGGTGTCGACCTTCCGGGACATCACCGGCCATCGCCAGGCCCACGAGGAGCTCGAGCGGGCCCTAGCGCTGAACCGGGCCACCTTCGAGGCCACCCCTCACGGGCTTCTGGTGATCGACAGCGACGGGCGGGTCGTCCAGGCCAACGAACGGTTCTACGAGATGTGGGGGATCCCCGACCGCATCCGGGCACACGGCGACGACGAGGTGTTGCTCTCCTTCGCCGCCGCCAAGCTCGAGGACCCGGACCGTTTCCTCGAACGGGTCGAGCTGCTGTACGAGGATCCCGAGGCCGAGAGCTTCGACACGCTGCGCTTCGAGGACGGCCGCGTCTTCGAACGGCACTCGCTCCCGCAGCGGGTCGGTGACGAGATCGTCGGCCGGGTCTGGAGCTTCAAGGACATCAGCGACCGCAAGCGCATCGAACGCCAGCTCCGCGAGACGGTCTCCCTTCACCGGGCGACCATCGAAGCCACGGCCGATGGCGTGGTCGTGGTCGATCTCGAGGGGGGCCTTCGGACCTACAACGACCAGTTCTGCGAGATGTGGGGGTTCGAGGCTGGTGAGCTGGACCAGATGACCGTCGACGACGCCCTGGATCGCATCCTCGATCTGGTCGTCGATCCCGGGATCTTCGAGGCCCACGTCGAGCACCTCTTCGAGAACCCGGAGATCGAGGACACCCTCACCGTCCGCCTCACCGACGGCCGGGTCTTCGAGCGGTACTCCAAGCCCCAACGCATCGACGGCGAGATCGTCGGTCGGGTGGTCACCTTCCGGGACGTCACCGGATGGCGCCGGGCCGAGCAGGACCTCCAGCGTCGGGTGCGGCGCAGCAACCTCCGCGCCCAGGTCTCCGAGGCGCTCACCCGCACGCTCCCCGACTACCGCGACGGGCTGGACCAAGTGGCCACCGCCATCGCCGAGACCCTCGGCGGCGGCTGCACGATCCGGCTCCTCGGTCAAGACCAGCAGACCCTGGAACCCTTGGCCTACCACCACCCGGACCCGGCGCTCAGACAGCGCTTGGGCACCTTGGCAGAAGGCACCGTCCACCGCTCCGGCCAGACCCTGACCGGGCAGGTCCAGGCCAGCGGGGAAGGCTTCCTGATCAGCGAGCTCGAGCCGGGGGAGCTCTCAGAGGACCTCCCGGACGGTTACCAGGCCTACTTCGACCAGGCCCAAGTGCACACCCTGCTCATGGTCCCCATCCGGGCCCAGGACCAATCCATCGGCGTCATCAGCGTGGACCGATCGACCGATCAGGACCCGCTGACCCCCGATGACCTGCAGCTCCTTCAGGACCTGGCCGATCGCGTCGGCCTGGTCATCCTCAACGCCCGGCTCTTCGAGGAGATCCAGGAGGAGCTCTCCCGACGACAATCAGCCGAAGCTGCCCTTCGGAAGAGCGAGCGGGCCTTCCGGTCGCTCTACGAGAACGCACCGGTCGGCATCTACCGGACCACGCCCGACGGCGAGGTCCTCCTGGCCAACCCGGCCCTACGGGAGATGCTCGGACTGGACGGCTCGGAGGACCTGGCTGATCGCAACCTCGGCGACCGCTTCGAGCCGGCTTACGACCGGGAAGCCTGGAAGAACAAGCTCGAGGTCGAGGGCGAGATCCGCGGGCTGGAATCCACCTGGACCCTTAGCGACGGCACCGAGATCCACGTCCGTGAGAGCGCCCGGGTCGTCCACGGCGAGGACGACGAGGTCGCCTACTACGAAGGCACCGTCGAGGACATCAGCGCCCGGGTCCAGATCGAGGAGGCCCTCCGAGAGCAGCGCGATCTCTACGCCTCCCTGCTCCGGGCCCAGTCCGACCTGAACGAAGGCATGCTGATCTGCGATGCCTCGTCCGGGCAGGTCATCTACGCCAACGACGCCTACAGCAGGATCACCGGTTTCAGCGACGAGGACCTCGCCGAGATGGGCAGCTTCCTGGACATCGTCGTGGCCGAGGAACGCGACCGGTTGCTCTCCACCTTCACCGAGGAGGCCGAGGAGGGCGACCTCCACGACCACTTCACCACGAGGATCGACCACAAGGACGGCTCGCAGCGGTGGGTCGAGGGCTCGATCACCCAGATGGAGAGCCGTGGCGCTGATCTGTTGATCGCCCTGGTCCGCGACATCACCGACCGGAAGGTAGCCAAGGCTGAGCTGGAGGAGACCGCCGATCGATTGGCCGAGGCTCAACGGGTCGCCAAGCTGGGGAGCTGGGACTTCCATGCTGATGAGCAGGCCTCCTACTGGAGCCCCCAGACCTACGAGATCTTCGGGATGGAGCCGACCGACGGGCCCGTCCCGTTGGAGGAGATCCGGGCCCGGATCCACCCCGACGACCGGGTGCTCACCCGGAAGATGCTTGCCCGAGCCGTGGAAGCTGGCGATCCCTACGACGCGGACATCCGGGTGGTGCACCCCGACGAGGAGGTCCGATGGATCCACGCCCAAGGCGAGCGGGTCATCGACCCTGACGGTCGGGTGCGTGTGGTCGGGACGCTCCACGACATCACCGAGCGCAAGGAGGCCGAGGAGCAGGTCCGCCGGCTCAACGAGGAGCTGGAGGCCCGCGTCGAGGAACGCACCCGGCAGCTCAAGCTGGCCAACCAGGAGCTCGAGGCCTTCAGCTACTCGGTCAGCCACGACCTCCAGGCGCCGCTCCAGACCATCAACGGGTTCACCAAGATCGTCCTCGACGAGCACGCCGGGGACCTGGACGAGGACGCCCGGTTCCTGCTGGAGCGCGTCCGGGCCGCCAGCCGGAGCATGGACAACCTGATCCGCGCCCTCTTGGACCTCTCCCGGGTCACCCGGCAGGAGATCGACCGCCGACCCGTCGACCTGACCGCCCTGGCGCAGGAGGTCACCACACGGCTCGAGGAGCGCGACCCTGGTCGCGAGGTCACCGTGACCATCCAGGAAGGGCTCGAGGCCGAGGGCGACCCCCGTTTGCTCGAGGTGCTCCTCGAGAACCTCCTATCCAACGCGTGGAAGTTCACCCGGGAGGTCGAGGACCCGGCCATCGAGGTCGGCGCCACCGAAGAGGAGCACGGGACCGTGTTCCACGTCCGGGACAACGGTGTCGGGTTCGACATGGACCACGCCGACCAGCTCTTCACCCCCTTCCAGCGCCTTCACGCCGAGGGCTTCGAAGGCACCGGCATCGGGCTGGCCACCGTCCAACGCATCGTGGCCCGGCACGGCGGGACCGTGGACGCCCGAGGGGAGGTGAACGAGGGTGCCACCTTCCGGTTCACGCTCGCAGCTTCCTGATGCAGGGCCGCACCAGGTCATGGTGATCGAGGACAACCCGGACACGGCGCTGCTCATCGAGCACGCCCTGGCCGGGCCAGACATGAGCGTCGAGATCGTCGCGTACCCCGACGGCGAGGCGGCCTTGGACCACCTCCTCGGTCCAGACGGTCACGCGCCGGACGCGCCGCTACCGTCCCTGATCCTCCTGGACCTCAAGCTCCCCCGGCTGGATGGCCGGCAGGTCCTCGAGCGGCTCCGCGCCGACCCCCGGACCGAGCTCATCCCCGTTGTGGTCTTCACGTCGTCCGACGAGATCGAGGACCGGCAGGGATGCTACGAGCGCGGCGCCAACAGCTACGTCCGGAAGCCGGTGGACTTCGACGAGTTCACCGAGATCCTCGCCAGTGTCGCCGAGTACTGGCTAGCGATCAACCACCTGCCCTACGACCCCCAGGACCCCGCCTCGATCCTCAACCAGGACGCGGCCCGGGATCTGGGCTAGCGCTTCTCCGCGGCGTCCCATGCCTGATCCAACAGCTCAGCCAGGCGCTCGACCTCGTGATCGACGGTGATCCACGTCGCCCAGTCACCACCGTGCGTGACCGAGCCTGGGGATCCGTGGGCATCCAGGACGACCAGGGCCTCCTGGTCGTCGATGAGCATGACGGTGCCTGGGAGCTGGTCAGCCGGCCCTTGGCGATGGTCGACGCCGTCGGTCACAGGGTCGGCGTCCCCGGTGACCTGGAGGCGAACCTCCAGCCCGTCGCTGGATCGGCGCTGCAGGAGGTGGGCCAGGCCGGCTTTCGGTAGCCGCCCGGCCTCATCGGGATCGACTAGGAGGTGGACCCGCTGCTCGGCCCGGTAGAGCATGTCCTTCATCCGGCTGTACCGGGTCCAGCGGCCCCGGACCACCTCGACCTGCTCGGCCGGGTCCCCGCTCTCCAGCTCCTCCAGGCGGGCCTCCAGCTCCAAGGCTCGATCCCACATGGCATCGGCCAGGCCCTTCTGGCCCAGGATGAAGTCGCTGGCGTTGAGGTTGAGCACCGTCTCCTCGCCCTTGGACTCGGTCGAGACCAGGGGGTCGACCGTGACGAACAGCGCGATGTCGCGGGTGTCGACGATCACGGCCTGGTGGTAGCCCGGCAGGTCGCCGTGCCGAACATCGCAGACCTTGGCCCAACGCCGGACGGTCTGCACGTTGGACTCGGTCACGTCGGTCAGCACCCGGACCAGGACCCCAGCTTCCCGCTGGGCCTCCAGGGCTTCCAGGAGACCCAGGTGCTCGAGTCGCGAGAGGCCACGGCGCAAGGCCACGACGTAGACCTCGTCCTGGGCCTTGTCGACCATGCGTTCGAGCAGGCCCTGGACCTGCGTCCTGCCTTCGACGACGCTGAACCGGACCTCCTCGTCGACCTCAGCCGCGCCCCCGCGGGGCCAGGCCTGTTCGATCGTCGGACGTTGGTCGGCCAGGTCCTGGAGCTCCAGGCGTCGCTGGTCCATGGCGAGATCCAGCACCTCCTCCAGAGGCCGCGCGATGAACCGTTGGGGCCGTTCCAGGGTCCGGTCGATGGCGCCCTTGGTCGCCAGATCGTCGAGGACGCGGTAGGTCTCGGTCCGCTGGAGCCCGGTGGCCTGGACGACCTCGCTCGCCTTGCTGGGGCCCAAGCGGTGGAGATGGTAGTAGGCCAGGGCCTCGCGCTCGTCCAAGCCGAACTCGGTCAGCCGTTCGACCAGCTCCTCGACCTTCATGCGCCTCGCGCCTCGATGTGGCGGCGGACCTCGTCGGCCAGGCGTTCCATCATGGCGGGATCCTTGATCAGGTAGTCGTCCACCCCGATCTGGAAGGCCCGTTCGACAGCGCTCTCCCGGGCCACAGCGGTCACAAGCAGCAGCGGCCCGTCGAACCCAGCGTCCCGGAGCTTCCCGCAGAGGTTGACCCCCTCGGTGTCCGGGAGTCGGTAGTCCACCAGGCACGCCTGGAACCGTCGGTGGTCGATCGTCTCCAGGGCCTCGGCTCCCGTACGAACGTGGGTCACCGCGAACCCGTCCTCCCGGGGCAAGGCGTGGCGGACCAGATGGGCGTGGTCGACGTCGTCCTCGACCAGGAGGACACGGATCTCACCGTCGTCCTGGTCGGACGGCTCCCCGTCGGTCTGCTGGGCGCTGGGCACAGGCCACGACCGTCCGGTGGGCAGATAAACCCTAGCTTCGGGGGCGTGCCCTACAGGCTCAGCGGCGCGAGCGTTCAGTGGACCTGGAACTCGTCGACGAACCCGCTGATGTCGGTGGTCGGCTCGCCGTCGTCCTCGAAGGCCCACGTGGCCGGGGTCTTGCCCGTCTCGCCGTAACCGTCCTGGCGTTGACGGATCCGGTCGCCGTAGGTCGGGCGATCGACCTTGAACAGGCACCCGATGGGGATCCGGTCCCCCCACTCTTGGGCCTTCATGAAGGCCTGGGCCTTCTTCTCGTTGACCTCCTGCGGGTCACTGGGGTCCTGGACGATGGCCTCGTAGTCGTCCTGCTCGTCGAGCTTGTAGAGCCGAGGCAGGCCGGTGCTCTCGACCTCCTGCTCGCTGAACCAGTCCTTGTCGTGCAGGTCGTTGTAGGTCGGGCAGGGTTGCAGGATGTCGAGCAGGGCAGCACCCTTGTGGAGGGTGGCCTGCTTGATCAGCTCCTTGAGGTGGCGGACGTCGAAGGAGTACCCGCGCCCGATCCAGGTGTACCCGGCGGCCAGGGCGGTGGCCAGGGGGTTGACACCCGAGTTGATGTTGGGCGCCGGCAGGGACTTGGTCTGCTCGCCGTAGCCCAGGGTCGGGGAGGCTTGGCCCTTGGTCAGACCGTAGACCTCGTTGTTGTGGACGATGTAGGGGATGTCCAGGTTGCGGCGGCCGGCGTTGAGGAAGTGGCCAGCCCCGATGCCGTACCCGTCGCCGTCACCGCCGACGGCGATGACCTCCATCTCCGGGTGGGCGATCTTGGCGCCCGTGGCGAACGGGAGCACGCGCCCGTGGAGGGTGTGGATCCCGTAGGTCCGGATGTAGTGGCTGGTCTTGCCCGAGCACCCGATCCCGCTGTACACGGCGACCTGGTGAGGCGAGAGCCCCAGGTCGGCCAGCGCCATCTGGATCGCGTTCAGGATGCCGAAATCTCCGCACCCTGGGCACCAGTCGTTCTCGACACCGTCTTCCTTGAAGTCCTTGACCGTGACAGCCATGGTTCACACCCCCGTCCTGATGACGTGACGCGCATCGCCCTTCTTGCGCACGTTCTCGACGGCGGAGAGGATGTCCTCCACCGTCATCGGTCGTCCGTTGTACTTGACCGACCGGTGGTCGACCTCGATGCCGGTGTGCTGCCGGATGACGTTGGCCATCTGGCCCGAGAAGTTGTTCTCGATGCACACCGTCCGTCCGGCTTGGCTCAACACCTCGTTCACCCGGTCGGCCGGGAAGGGAGAGGCGATCCTGATCTGGAGGAAGTTGACGATGTCGCCGTCCTGGTTGAGCCGCTCCATGGCCTCCAGGATGGCGCCCTTGGTCGAGCCCCAGGAGACCACGGTGACCTCGGCGTTCTCGGGTCCGTGGAGCCGAGCCAGCCGGTCGTCCTCGAGGTCCTCCAGGGCGGTCTCGAGCTTGCGCATGCGCTTCTCCATGATCATCTCACGCTTGCGCACGTCCTCGGTGATGTGACCCGTCTCGACGTGTTCGTCGCTGGTCAGCCAGTGGACGCCTCCCTCCTGACCTTGGATGGTCCGGTAGGAGATCCCGTCCTCCTGGTCCTCGAACCGCAGGAACTTGCCGTCCTCGGACAGGTCGCTCTCCGCGATCTGGGCCTCGGTGAGGAGCTTGCCGCGGTCGATCTCGAGGCCGTCCAGGTCGAAGCGCGTGGTCGTGCTCGAGTTGCCGGCTTGGTCCTTGTCGGCGTTGACGATGACCGGGGTCTGGTAGCGCTCAGCGAGGTTGAACGCGTCGACCGTGTCGTGGAACATCTCGTGGATGTCCCCCGGCAGGAGCACCAGTCGCGGGAACTCGCCGTTGCCGAGGTTCAGGATGAACTGCAGATCGCCCTGCTCGGTCCGGGTCGGCAGGCCCGTGGACGGTCCGCCGCGCTGGTAGTTGATCAGGACGATGGGGACCTCGCAGATACCCGCGAAGCCCAAGCCCTCGACCATGAGGTTCACGCCGGGACCGCTCGTGCTGGTGGCCGAGCGGGCGCCGGTCAAGGCCGCGCCGATGGCCATGTCGATGGCCGAGATCTCGTCCTCGGTCTGGACGACGGTGATCCCCGACTCCGGTTTGGACTCGATGTACACCGACTCATCGGTCGCTGGGCTGATGGGGTAGTAGGTCTGCATCCGGCAGCCGGCGATCATCTTCCCCAGGGCGACGGCGTCGGTCCCTTGCAGGTAGATCCGATCCTCGTCGGTCTCGACGGGCTCGAGCTGGAAGGGGAAGCCCGGGAAGTTCTCCTGCATGTACTCGGCCGAGTGCCGGGCGGCGACCTGGTTCATCTCGATGATGGAGGCCTTCTTGCCCTCGAAGATCTCCTCGAGGGTCCCGTCCAGGATGCTCATGTCGTACCCCATGACCGCCAGGCTGGCGGCCACGGACATCGTGTTCTTGAGGATCTGGAGCTTGTGATGATCGTCCATGCCGAGCTCGTCGGCGATGTCCTTCATCAGCTCCTCGTACGGGAACGGGTAGAGCTTGACGCCGTCCGCCTCAGCCGCGTCGAGGACCTCCTGGACGGTCACCTTGACCGGGGGCTTCCCGATACGGTCGGCGATGTCGTCCTTGACGCGCTTGTCCATGAACCGCTGGTCGGCCAGGGTCTCCTCGGTGATCGAGGGATCGTAGATGATCGCCCCGCCATCGACGAGCATCCGGTCCTCCAGGTGCCGGCACACCGTCTCGTTCTCGTAGGTGGCCAGGAGGTGGACGTCCTCGATGGGCGCCTGGACCTCGTCGGCATCCAGGCGGAGCTTGTAGTAGGAGTGCTTGCCCTTGATGTT
>CAYXGD010000048.1:0-12322 GCA_964464425.1 uncultured Thermoplasmatales archaeon | reverse complement strand
GGCTCGTCGGCCTCGCCGATGGCCTCCAGGTGGGTGCGCTCGGCCAGGCCCTGGAGGACGCGTCGGTCTGAGAGGGTGGGGACCTGGTCGACGTTGCCCCGGGCCAGGCCTTCCAGGCGCTGGGGGGTGAGCTGGTCGAGCAGGCGCCCGGCTTTGGTATCGCCGATCCCGGGGATGCTGGTCAGCTCGTCGAGCGCGGCCTCGCGGTCGGCCTCGGCCATCTCGGCGATGGCTTCGAGCTGGCCGATCAGGGTCCGGGTGAACAGGCCCTCCCAGCCGGGGGCATCAGCCGACGGGACCGACCAGCGCTTCTTCTCGCTGGCTCGTGTACCGACCTGCTCGCTGGCGTAGATCTCCTGGCGGAGCAGGCGCTCGGTGGCCAGACCGTTGCCGGTGACGTAGTCGACGATCTCACGGCGCTCCTGGCTGCCCAGCGGGTGGACCGAAGGATCGGTGACGTGGATGTGGTAGCCGCGGCCGCCGGAGAAGGCGATCCGCAGGTCGTCCTCGGTGAAGCCGAAGTGCCCGATCATGAACTCCTCGGCGACCTTGACGGCCTCCTGGCGGACCTCCTCGAGCATGCCGGCGTAGCTCATCTCGTCGGCCCCGGGCAGGTGGTCGGCGTCCAGGTCGAAGATCAGGTCGGCGCCCATCCAGCCCTTGTCCTCCATCTCGGTGGCATCGGGCTGCTCGTAGTAGGCCGCCGAGTAGTAGGCGTGCGCCGGGCCGCGCTGGGCCATGAACTCGCCGATGTCCTGGCGGGTGGCGAAGCCCGTGTGGCGTTGCATGCCCTTCTCGCCCAGGAAGATGAACCCGTACTCGCGACGGCCGTACCGGGGCGGGAGCAGGACCGCGTTGCGCCTGTAGTAACGGCGCAACAAGCCGCGTGCCCAGGCCAGCGTGGGGTCCATCTCGACCCGGGAAGCAAGCCGGTACGTATAGGGGTTACCGGTGGGGTCGTCGAAGGGACCGGAGGCTGCGGGGACCACGCCCGCACCCAGCGACCGGTCCGTGGCTGCCCGCAACCCTCATCCCTGCCGGTCACCTTGCACGCCACGATGGAACCGGTCCTCGGCAAGCTCCACCCGGCCCACCGACCGCAGAGCTTCGAGCTGTGCTCGGGCCCGGCGGCCCTGGCCATGGCGTTGGAGGCCCTCGAGCCCAACCAGCCACGGTGGCGCGACCTGGAGCACGACCTCTGGCGCAAGGCCACCGGCGCCGAGGAGGTGCCGGGTGCCGGCCCGTCCCGAGAGCTCTTCCCCGAGGAGATCGCCCTGGCCGCAGCCCGGTGCGGTTGCCACGTGACCGTCACCCACCAGGCCCCGGCGACCCCGTGGCGGGACCACCTGCAGGCGCAGGGGTTCGAGCCTGGACGCGTCGAGGACGCCTACGAGGCCGCCGACCGGGCCGCGCGAGGCGCCGGCGTGCTCTTCGAGCAAGCCCAGCCCAAGGAGGCCCACCTCCAGCAGGGCATCGAGGCCGGGCATCCGCTGCTCCTGCTCATCGACGGCAGCCACCGCCACGACGACCGGGACCCGTTCCCCCACTGGCTGACCCTCGTGGACCTCATCGAGGACCAGCTCACGCTCCACGATCCGCTCGAGCAAGGGGGCCCTGAGGAGGGTATGGTCAGCCGCCTACCAGCCGTCCAGGGCTTCGACGGGACCCTGGCCCTGGTGGAGATCGCCCACGGGAACCGGTTGGCGCGATGAAGGAAGCCTCCGACCCAGGCGAGCACGCAGGGCGGTCCGGAAGCGCCCCCATCGGACCTCGGGACCGGACCGACCCTCGCGGCATGCGGATCCAACGCCTCGTGCTCTGGATCGGTCTCTCGCTCCTGCTCGTCCTCGGGCTCGTGATCGCCACCCTGATCCTGGCCGGGATCATCGCCCCGTGACCCGCCCGACCCGCGGGAACGCTGAGGATCCACCCGTGCGCTTTTTCTCCCCCTCCTGCTTTGGCCGCTCGTGGCCCGTACACCCGTCGTCGTCTCCATCGGTGGCTCGGTCCTCGCCGGTGAGGACATGAGCTCGCAGATCATCATCCGCATGGCCGACCAGCTCGAGGCCGACTGCCAGATGCCCTTGGGGATGGTCGTGGGCGGTGGCGCCTCGGCCCGCCGTTACATCACGGTGGCCCGCGAGCTCGGCCTGGATGAGGCCGGCTTGGATCACCTGGGCATCCAGATCACCCGCGCCAACGCCTGGCTCTTGGTCTCGGCCTTCGGGGAGCGAGCCTACCCGCGACCGGCCGAGGACTTCGAGGAGGCCGCGCTAGCGTTGCGCTCCTACGACCGCGTCTGCATGGGCGGGACCCACCCGGGCCACACGACCGACGCGGTGGCCGCCATGCTGGCCGAGCGCGTCCACGCCGACCGGCTGGTCATCGTCACCAACGTGGACGGCGTCTACACGGCCGACCCCCGCAGGGACCCTGAGGCCAAGCTGATCGAACACCTCACCCCGACCGAGCTGCTGGACATCGTGGGCGGGGCCCGCAAGGCCGGCAGCAGCGGCGTGGTCGATCCCCTGGCCGCGCAGATGCTCGAACGCAGCCACCTGCAGCTTCGCGTCGTCGGTGGTGAGGACCCAGCCAACGTGGCCGCGGCCATCAACGGCGACCCGTTCAAGGGATCCACGGTGGAGTCGGAGGCCTAGTCCGGGGCTACCGGGTCCAGCCACCGGGCGTAGACGACCACGCCCGTGACCGCCCCGAGCAGGTTGTAGTAGAGGTCCAGGGCGTTGTTGAGGTAGAAGCCCTGATCGACGGTGCCGAAGAACAGGAAACCTGCCAGCTCGTAGAGCTCGATCAGGACCCCGACCAGGCAGGCCACGCTGACCGCCAGGAACCCCGTCAGCAGCCGCCCGGTCGAGAGGCGGGGTGTGAGGGTGGCGTAGGCGGCCACCGCGACGGCGGCCAGGCCCAGGAAGTGGGTCAGGTTGTCCCACCATGGGAAGGCGTAGTAGAGCCCGTTGACCCCACCGATCCGATGCAGGCCGCTCAGGCTCCCGCCCAGGAAGTGCATGGCAGCGGCCAACCCGACGGTCCAGGCAGCCACCGTCGGCAACCGCCAGCCCAGGTGGCGCACGCAGCCGGCGATGGCCAGCAGCAGGGTGAGCCCGATCAGCGTGTAGGCCAGCCAGAGCCGGTTGCCGGCCCAGAGGTCCAAGGCCAGGGCCGCGGCGAGCAGGCCACCGGTGACCCAGAACGGGCGCCAGTCCACCTGGCCCTCCCCCGTGCCGTGGCCCATGGCCCCCTCAGGGACCCCAGGCCATAAAGGTCCTCAGGCGTCCGCGTCCCCGGTGGGCCGGGGCAGCGCCGCGCTGCCCCGTCCGTGCCTCCCGGCACGTACCGGGGAGCTCATGTAGGGCAGAGGGCGGTCCCGACCACGATGGACCCTCGGACGTCCGGCGCGATCGCCCTAGCTGCCATCCTGTTCCTGGGCCCGCTTGCCTACGTCGGTGAGTTGGGCGTCTGGGCTTTCGAGGAGCCCATCTCGAACCTGGCCTGGGACGAAGGTGGCCAGGCTCCCCAGCAGTCCGGTGGGGGCACCGGCGGGAGCTCGGGGGGTGGCGGGTCGGCCGGCGGTGGTTCGGGCGGTGGCTCGTCAGGCAGCTCTGGCGGCGGGTCCGGGTCCGGCGGCGGGTCCGGCGGGAGCGGAGGTAGCTCGGGCTCCGGGGGCGCGGCTGGCGGGTTCTTCCTCGGGATGACGGGGTTCTCGGTCGCCATCGCTTGCACATGGGTCTTGTTCGGCCAGGCCTTCACGTCGTTCTTCCAGGCGTGGCTGGTGGCCATGAACGGGGTCCTCGTGATCCTGGCCAGCCTGGCCATCGCGCTGATCTGCTTCCTGGCCTGGGTCCTCCTTGGCTTGTGGGGTGGGATCGTCAGCGGCGTGCTGGCTGGCGCGCTGGTGTGGGCGCACCACGAAGGGGTGCTCTTCGCCGACCGGTGAGTCAGGGCCCGGGCGTCCCGGGCAGCCGCAGGGGGCCACCCATGGCCTTTTTAGCCCGACCCGCCTGCCAGGCTTGATGGCCAAGGTCCCCAACCACGCCCACTGCCGGGTCTGCGGCAAAGCGATCCCGTCGGGCGACACGTTCTGCAGCGCCGAGTGCAAGCAGGAGGCCGAGGAGGATCAGAAGAAGCGCCGGCGCATGCTCTACCTGCTCTACGCCGCCTTCGGCGTGAGCATGCTTGTCATCATCGGCCAGTCGTTCCTCTGACCGCAGGAGCTCCGGTCGATGGGTCAAGCCTTTTAGGGGCCCTTGCCTAACGCCGGCCACCGGAAGGTCCCAGATGGCTGACCGCAAGAAAGGCATGAGCGGCATGGACCTGCTCTGCATGGAGCAGGAGCTCCAGCTCCTCGTCGACGGCTACTTCAACAAGGCCTACCAGCCGACACGCGGCGAGGTGCTCTTGAGCTTCCGCGCTCCCGGTCGAGGGCGCGTGGACGTAGCCATCGGGGTCGGCGACTACCTGACGATCACCGAGAAGGACCGCGACCTGCCCGACGACGTGCCGCAGTTCGCCACCCAGCTGCGCAAGCACCTGACCGGCGGCAAGGTCCTGGGGATCCACCAGCACGCCTTCGACCGGATCATCGTGTTCGAGATCGGGAAGTCCGAGGGCGTCTACCACCTCATCGCTGAGGTCTTCCACAACGGCAACGTGGTCCTGGTCAAGGACGACGAGATCATCCAACCGCTGATCCACACCGAGTGGTCCAGCCGGGTGATCCGGCCCGGCCGCGAGTGGCGGTTCCCGCCCATGGGCTTCAACCCGCGGGACACCACCGAGCCCCGGTTCATCGAGACCCTGCGGGAGAGCGACACCGACATGATCCGCACGCTCTCGACCGTGGGCAACCTGGGTCCGCTGTGGGCCGAGGAGGTCTGCGTCCGGGCAGGCGTCGCCAAGGAGCTGACCATCGAGGATGCCACCAGCGACCAGCTGGCCCGGGTGGCCCGCACCACCCTGGGCCTGATCGAGACGATCCGTGACGACCCGTCGCCGGTGGCCTACCCCGACGAGGACGGCGAGTGGATCGACGCTGCCCCTCTCCCGCTGGAGAGCTACGGCGACCGGGAGGTCGAAGCCGTCGACCAGCTGTGGCAGGCCCTCGACGAGGTGTTCGCGCCGCGCAAGGTCCAGGACGGTGCCCAGGACGAGCGCCTCAAGAAGCTCGAGAACCTCCGGGGCAAGTACGAGCGGCAGGTCGAGGACATCTCCGAGCGCCTGGCGAAGTTCAAGGCCGAGGAGGACCGGCACCGGCACGCTGGGGATCTGCTCTACGCCCACTTCAACGACGTCGACCAGCTCCTCAAGCGGTGCCAGGAGATCCACACCGAGAGCGGGTGGGGGCCGTTGTTCCAGGAACCGCCCGAGGAAGGCCAGGTCAAGGTCGCCAAGCCCATGCCCGAGGACGGGGGCCTGCTGCTGGCCATGCCCGACAGCCAGGGCCAGATGCACGAGATCAAGGTCGAACTCAAGAAGAGCCTGGGCGCCAACGCCGAGCTCCACTACGAGCGCTCCAAGGAGATGCGCGAGAAGCAGGACGGCGCCAAGAAGGCCCTGGCCAAGGCCAAGCACCAGCTCAAGGAGGTCGACGAGCGGGGCGACGAGCTGCTCGAGCAGATCGAGAAGGAGGAGGCCAAGCCCGACCCGACCCACCGGTTCTGGTTCGACAAGTTCCGCTGGTTCCTGAGCAGCGACGGCAACATCGTCGTCGCCGGCCGGGACGCCCGCTCCAACGAGCGCGTGGTCAAGAAGTACCTGGAGGACAGCGACCGGTACGTCCACGCCAACCTCCAGGGCGCCCCGAGCGTCGTGGTCAAGGCCCGGGACGGCGAGGAGGACATCCCCGAGACGACCCTGGAGGAGGCCGCTCAGTTCGCCATCGCGTACTCGAAGGCCTGGCGCCAAGCCGTCGGCCGGGGGCAAGCCTACTGGGTCACCCCGCCCCAGGTCTCCAAGACGCCCGAGTCCGGTGAGTACGTGCCCCACGGCAGCTTCATCATCAGAGGTGAGCGCAACTACATCCGGGCCGAGGTCCGCTGCGGCATCGGCGAGACCCACGTGGAGGGCCACCGCAAGGTGATGGGCGGGCCGCCCAGCGCCATCGAGGCCCGCTGCGACCGCTACGTGCTCTTCGAGCCCGGACGGGCCGAGACCGGGCCGCTCTCCAGCCTGCTCTCCGATGTCTTCGATGTCCCCGTCGAGGAGGTCCAGGCCGCCCTGCCGCCGGGCCCGGTCCGCATCGTCGACTCCATGGGCATCTCCGAGGACATCCTCGACGAGGTGCAGGGATGAGGGTCCTGGATCAGAACAAGGACCAAGGCTTGGTCAAGCTGAGGATCGACGGGCTCGAGGACCTCTGGCACCTGGACCAGATCATCAGCGTGGACGACCTGGTCCGGGGCGTCACCCATCGCCGCCTGGATGACCAGCAGGACATGGTGCGCGACAAGGCCCAAGAGCGGGTCACCGTCACCCTGGGGGTGCGGGTCGAGGAGACCGAGTTCCACGAGCCCAGCCAGCGCCTGCGGGTGCTCGGCCTGATCGAGGAGGCCCCCGAGAGCGTGGCCACCGGGAGCCACCACACCATCGCCTTCGGTGAGCACGACTGGGTCGAGATCCTCAAGCCCGGCGGCTGGCCCCAGCACGCCCTGGACCGGGTCGAGGAGGCCGTCGAGGAGACCGGGCAACCCCGCGTCGTGATCGTCTCCATGGATGAGGCCGAGGGGACCGTGGCCGTGCTCTACCCGTTCGGCGTGCGAGAGATCGGCAGCGCCCGCCGGTCCGGCGGCGGCAAGCAGTACAAGGGCGAGGATGGCAGCCAGGCGTACTACGCCGAGCTCAGGCACATCCTCGACGTCATCGCGCCCGACGACTGCCCGGTGGTCGTCGTCGGCCCCGGGTTCGCCCGGGAGAACTTCGTGGCCCACCTGGACGAGCACCCGGTCGAGGGCATCCGGTCGATCACGACCAACGCCACCGGCCAGGCCGGCATGGCCGGGGTCCAGGAGGCCCTCAAGCGCGGGGTCATCAAGGGCATCGCCAAGGACTCACGGATCGCCAGGGAGACCGAGGCCGTCGAGACGCTGCTCACCCGGTTGGGCCAGGACCAGCCGGTCACCTACGGCCCTGAGGAGGTCGAGAAGGCGCTCAATTACGGCGCCGTCGAGCAGCTCTTGATCCTCGACGAGTTGGTCAAGGAGGGCCAGGGCGAGCGGTTGATCGAGCTGGCCCAGCAGACCGGGGCCGAGGCCATGGTCATCAGCGCCGGGCACGACGCCGGCCAGAAGCTCAAGAACCTGACCGGCGTCGGGGCGATCCTCCGGTTCGAGGTCGAGGCCTAGGCCCCGAGGCCCCAACGTCCGGTTGCCAAGCGCTTAAGGACCCCAGCGGCGGGTAGGTCACGTGTGGCCCAGCCTGGACGCTCCTGGTTCCTGCTGCTCGCCAGCCTGCTGCTGGCGCTCCCAGCCCTGGCCGGGTGCGTGGACAACCCGGTGAACTCGGGCAGCGAACAGAGCGTCGAGCCGTACGATGCCTCCTCCAAGAGCAACCAGCCGAGCAGCTTCTCGTACTCGGGCGCGATGGCCCTCCAGAGCAAGGCCGAGGACGTGGCCTGGACCAACCCTGCGCCTCGGGCCCAGGTCTCGTGGTCCGGCGCGGTGGCCGAGGGGTCGTTCACGTTGACGATCACCGACCAGTCCGGCGACCGGGTCGTCTACGAGCGGGTCGTCGACGGGAGCGGCGCTGGCACCTTCCAGGAGACCAGCGACCTGGGCGTGCCCGGCGAGTGGACCCTGACCTTCGCGTTCGAGGGCTTCACCGGGACCATGGATCTCTCCGTCGGCAGCGGGTAGGCCTGGGTCTGCAGCTGATCGCAGACCCAAGCGTTTACACCCCTGAGGGGGCTGGCTACCCCATGGCTTGGGAGCCAAGCGCACGACGTATCGCAGCCCTGGCGATCCTCCTGGTGACCAGCGGGATGGCCGGCTGCATCGGGATGGACGACACGACGACGAACGAGGAGGTCGGCCCGACGGGCAGGTCCGAGGTCGGCACGAGCAGCGATGGCCGATCCTACGACGCCTCCAGCAAGTCCAACCAGCCGGGCAACTTCGCCTACCAGGGCGCCATGGGGAACCAGGATAAGACGGAGAACGTGACCTGGATGAACCCGACGGCCCGCGCCCAGTTCGCCTGGCAGGGCACGGCCAGCACGGGGTCGTTCACCCTGACCATCACCGACGCGATGGGCAACGTCGTCTACGAGAGGACCGTCGATGCCACCTCGGCCGGCCAGATCTTCGAGACCAGCAGCATCGGCGTGCCTGGACCGTGGACCTTGACGTTCGATTTCCAGGGCTTCACCGGCAGCATGCAGATGTCGATCCGGTCAGCCTAGCCTGGCCTGTCGCCAGGGTGCCGGCGGATCGGCCGGCCCCTCCACGCGCTCGTGGCCCGTCGGCCACGGGCCGGGCGCCTGGATGCCCTTGGTCTGCAGGAGCCACTGGAAGGTGCCGCCGGCACCGGCCGGGTCGATCAGCTTCTTGGCCGCCAGGACATCCATGGCGTCCATCTCGTCGGCGAACGTGCGGATGCCCAGGTGCTCCAGGGCCATCTCCTGGGTCGTGTACGCAGCCGTGGCCAGACCGGCGGCCTCCCCCTGGGCCGCCACCTGGTCGAAGGGGACAAGGAACGTGAGGTCCACCTCGCCCGGCGACCGGAGGACCTCGGTGGTCGGTCGGCCCCGATGGTAGCCGTGAAGGGTGCCCTCGGGGATCGCGGCCTGGATGGCCCGGGCCGTCGCACCGTAGTCGATGGTCAAGATGGCACCGCGATCGAGGGCCTGGATGGCGCGCTCGTACCAGGCCAGGCTCGCTACGGGGACCTCGAAGCGGAGGTCGGTGGCCTCGACGCTGGCCAGCGCCTCGGCGAGCCGCTGGGTGGCCGGATCGTCGAAGCGACCGGCCGTCCAGTCCAGCTGACCGTCATCGACGGTGATCCGGCGCTCGTGGAGCCCCTCGGGCGTGACCTGGGCCTGGTGGGTGGGGATGGCGTCGAGCAGCTCGTTGCTGAACACCACGCCCTCGATCCGGTCGGGGAGCTCGGTGGCCAGGGTCACCTCGTCGAGGACGATGCCGGCTCGCTCGAGGGTGGAACGTGCCCGTGCCAGCGCCGGCTCGGAGCGGTCGACGACGACGAGGTGGAGCTGCTCGAAGACCTCCGGTGCGGCCTCGGCCAGACCGTAGGCCACGTCGCGCATCAGCTCGCCGCTGCCTGTGCCCACCTCGGCCAGCACCGGGTCGTCGACCTGGGCCAAGAGCGGGGCCAGTCCCAGGGCCAAGGTCTTGGCGAAGATGGGGTGCAGGGTCGGCGCGGTCGTCCACTCGGTACCGGCCCGACGCGGGCCGGCGGTGTAGTAGCCGTCCTCGGGGTGGTAGAGGGCCAGTTCCATGAACCGGGCCACCGTCATGGGGCCCTCGGCTTCGATCTCCTGGACGATGCGCTTGTGGAGCGGGGTCACGGTGGCTGGTCGGGCCACGGGGTCGGGGGGCATCAAGCTCTCCCTTCGAGCCGTCGGCTCACGTGAACAGCACGACCAGGCCGTAGAGCATCACGATGGTCATCACGATGGGCACGAAGGTTCGCCAGGCCAGCCGGACGAAGCGGCCGACCTTGAGCTTGGCGCCCTCGTCGACGGCCCCTGCTGCATCCTTCAAGACGAACCCGGCGAAGATCACAGCCAGCAGCCCGCCAAGCGGGAGGGCCACGGTGGAGACCACCCGGTCCATGGCTGTCAGCGCCGGGCCGGAGAGGGCCGCGATGATCGCGGGCAGCATGGCGATCTCGCCGGCCAGGATGGCCGCCTTGCGGCGAGGGATCTCGAAACGGTCGACCAGGAAGGTGACCGGGACCTCGAGGACCGCGATGGCCGACGAGACCACGGCGAACATCAGCGCGACGAAGAAGAGGGCTTGCAGGGTCACGCCCAGGGTGCCACCGATCTCGGCGAAGGTGGCCGGCAGGGTCACGAAGAGCACGCTGAACGGGTTGACGTCCTCGCCGGTGACCGCACCCTGGAACCCGGCGGAGAACAGGAGCGGGAAGACCATCAGGCCGGCCAGAAGGGCGACCAGGGTGTCGCCGATGGAGATGGTGACCGCGTCCTCGGGCATGTCCGAGTCGGGCTTGAGGTAGGAGCCGTAGGCGACCATGAACCCGATGCCGACACCGAGGCTGAAGAACGCCTGGCCCATGGCGTCGACGACTGCCTGGGGGGTCAGGTCACCGGGCCTCGGCGTGAGGAAGAACGACAGGCCCTGGCCGGCACCGTTCTGGAAGAGGCCGTAGATGGCCAGGCCTAGGAGCAGGAGGAACAGGGACGGGATCAGGATCAGCCCGGCGCGCTCCAGGCCGTCCTGGACGCCGAGCGAGACGACGGTGACGACCAAGGCCATGACCAGGAAGCTGGCCACCAGGGTCGAGGGCCCCTCGACGACCCCCTCGAAGAAGGCCACCGGCTCGGCCAGCGTCTGGAACTGGAGGACATCGACCAGGTAGAGCAGCACCCAGCCGTTGAGGACGATGTAGTAGCCCAGGAAGACGAGGGCCGAGATGACGTAGAGCGCGCCGGCCCACTTCCACTTGCCGCCGCCCAGCCGGCCGAACGACGTGACCGGGTCGGCCTGGCCCTTGCGGCCCACGACCATCTCGGCCAGGAAGGCCGGTAGGCCGACGAGCACGACCAAGGCGAGGTAGAGGAGGACGAAGGCGGCCCCGCCGTTCTGGGCGGCGAAGGCTGGGAACCGGACGACGTTGCCGAAGCCGACGGCTCCGCCGACGGCGGCCAGGATGAAGCCTGCACGCGTGCCCCACTGCTCTCGTTGGGCGGCCACGGGCTGGCACCTCGGGCATCCACCAAGGCTGTTGCCTTGGGGGTGGCCTCACAACCGGCCCATGTGGTTGAGCGCCACCTTGGGTGTGAGCAAACCCGTGGGTTCGCCGTCCACGGTGACGATCAGGGCCCGATGGCTTTCCAGGCTGGCCGCCGCGTTCCCAAGCGGGGTGGAGGCATCGACGGTGGGCGGGACCTCGCCGGCGAAGCGTCGCGCGACGTAGCCCTTGGCATCCTCCTCGGCCACGACGGCCTGGTAGACGTCTTCGAGGGCGACGGTCCCGATGACGGTGCCGGCGTCGTCGACGACGGCGACCATGGGGACATCCCGGGCCTCGGCCACCCGCAGGATGCCCTCGACGCCCTCGCTGGGCGCGACCTGGGGTAGCGGGGTGACCGCCGCCTCGCCGGCGGTACGCGCCGGAGGGACCAGCCCCTGGGAGCGGAGCCAGCCCTCGTTGAAGGCCTTGGAGAGGTAGCGCTCGCCGGTGTCGGGGAGCAGGACCACGACCAGGGCGTCGTCGTCGATCAGGCCCTGCTCGTGAGCGCGCTGCACGCCGACGACGGCCGAGCCGGCCGACGAGCCGCACAGGATGCCCTCCTCGATGGCCAGGCGCCGGGCCATGGTGAACGACTCCTCGTCGTGGACGGTCACCATGTCGTCGATGGTGTCGAACCAGACGGTGTCGGGGATGAGGTCCTCGCCGATGCCTTCGATCAGGTAGGGGTGGGCTTTCTCGGGGTGGGCCTCCCCGGTGGCGTGCCGGTCGGCCAGGATCGAGCCCTCGGGGTCCACGCCGATGATCTGG
Organism: uncultured Thermoplasmatales archaeon; assembly: GCA_964464425.1. Taxonomy (GTDB): domain Archaea; phylum Thermoplasmatota; class SW-10-69-26; order SW-10-69-26; family SW-10-69-26; genus CAYXGD01. The sequence goes on along the minus strand of CAYXGD010000048.1, from coordinate 610 downwards.
ACCTCGGGGTCCTGGTCCTTGAGGTAGGAGGCGGTCCCGGAGATCGTCCCCCCGGTGCCGACGCCCGCGACGAAGTGGGTGAGCTGGCCGTCGGTGTCTTCCCAGAGCTCGGGACCGGTCGTCTCGACGTGCGCCTGGGGGTTGGCATCGTTGAAGTACTGGTTGGGGTAGAACGAGTTCTCGATCTCCTCGTCCAACCGCTCGGCCACCGAGTAGTACGAGCGGGGGTCGTCGGGCTCCACGGCGGTGGGGCAGCGGATGACCTCGGCGCCGTAAGCCCGCAGAAGGCGTTCCTTCTCGACGGCCATCTTGTCGGGCATGGTGAAGATCACGTCGTAGCCCTTGATGGCCGCTGCCAGCGCCAGGCCGACGCCGGTGTTCCCTGAGGTCCCCTCGATGATGGTCCCGCCGGGCTCGATCAGGCCCTGGTCCTCGGCGGCCTCGATCATGGTGATCCCGATGCGGTCCTTGACGCTCCCGCCGGGGTTCATGGATTCGACCTTCGCGAGGATCTCAGGCCCGTCAGGCACCACGTGATGCAGCCGGACCAGCGGCGTGCGCCCGATGGTCTCCAGGATGTTCTCGAAGGTTCGCATGGGGTTGGCGCGGG